>JAKMFG010000185.1 GCA_022425565.1 Alphaproteobacteria bacterium | reverse complement strand
GCCGTGATCATGCTTGTGTTTGCGCTTTTCTATGAGATCGGCACGAACCTGCTTGCCAATCTGGAGGCCATCGGCAAGGAACTTTCCTTCGATTTCGTATGGTTGCCAGCCAGCTATGACATCACCTTCCAGCCATTTGTAGATTACGATCCGTCGAAGTCGCATTTCTGGGCGGCGATGGTCGGGCTCACAAATACGCTGCTGGTTGCGGTCAGCGGTATTATTCTGGCGACGATCCTCGGCTTTACGCTCGGCGTCATGCGTCTTTCGAATAACTTCCTCGTCAGCCGGATCTCGCAGATTTTCATTGAGTTCAACCGGAATGTTCCGGTTCTGCTGCACATTCTGTTCCTTTATGGCGTGATCATCCACATCCTGCCAAAGCCGAAGAAGTCGATCTCCATTATGGATACGGCCTTCCTCAGCAACCGCGGGATGTATGTGCCAAAGCCGGTGCTCAGCGATGGATCGGGCGTTGTGTTCCTTGCGGTCCTCGTTGCAATCGGTGCGATATTCGGGCTGTCCCGCTGGGCTAAAATCCGCCAGCGCGACACTGGTCAGACATTCCCTGTGTTCTGGTCTGCAATCGCGCTGCTTGTCCTTGTTCCGACCCTGACCTTTTTCGCCATGGGAAGCCCGATCAGTCTGGACTACCCGGTGCTGAAGGGGTTCAACTTTAAGGGTGGTGTCTCGCTTAAGCCTGAATATCTGGCGCTGTGGCTGGCTCTTTCCTATTACACAGCCTGCTTCATTGCCGAGATCGTGCGTGGAGGCATCCTCGCGATCCACAAGGGGCAACGCGAAGCTGCCTATGCGCTGGGGCTCACACCGAACAGGACCCTGCAGCTGGCGATCATCCCGCAGGCTCTGCCGCTGATCATTCCGCCACTGACGAGCAACTATCTGAACCTGACAAAGAACTCGTCCCTTGCGGTTGCTATCGGCTACTTCGACATCGTCGCCACAATCGGTACGATTTCGCTGATGCAGACCGGCAAGGAAGTCGAAACCATGGTGATCGTGCTGAGCACCTATCTGGTGCTGTCATTGATCATTTCGGGTTCCATGAACCTTTTGAACTATCGTCTTAAAATCAAGGGGCGCTGATAGGATGAAGGAAAAGTCATACCTGCCAGGCACGCACCCCGACCTGCCGCCACCAACTTCCGAAGTCGGTGTCGTCGGCTGGGCGCGCAAGAACCTGTTCGCAACACCTGCAGACACCATTTTCACGCTGCTTGCGTTTTATGTGCTGTACAGCATTGTTCCCGGCTTCATGCAGTGGGCATTCATCGACGCTGTGTATGTCGCCGAGAACCGTGAAGCGTGCTGGAAGATGATGGAGACGCCGGGTGGGGCAGCTTGCTGGGCCTTCACCTCAATCCGGCTGAACCAGCTGCTCTACGGGTTCTATCCCGAGACAGAAGTCTGGCGGATCAATCTGTCCTTTATCCTGCTGTTTGTAGCATTGGCGCCGGTACTGATTGACCGCCTGCCATTCAGAAAGCAGTTCTTCATTTTCACCGGCCTTTATCCGTTTGTGGCTGGTTGGCTGATCTTTGGGTGGTTTGCATTGCCACCTGTGGCATCGCAGGACATCGGCGGTCTGGCACTGACATTGATCATCGGGATCACCGGCATTGCGTTCTCGTTGCCGCTTGGCATTCTGCTGGCTCTGGGGCGGACATCAAACCTGCCGGTAATCAAGATTCTGTCGGTTCTGTTCATCGAATTCATCAGGGGTGTGCCTCTGATCGCGCTGCTGTTCATCGCCTCGACAATGCTCAATTACTTCATGCCGCCGGGCACCACGTTCGACCTCCTCGTGCGGGTTCTGATCATGGTTACGCTGTTTGCCTCGGCCTATATGGCAGAGGTCATCCGTGGCGGTATTGCCGGCATTCCAAAAGGACAGATCGAGGCGGCTAGTGCCGCAGGCCTCTCCTACTGGAAGACGATGTATCTGATTGTCATGCCACAGGTGCTGAAGATTTCGATTCCGGGCATCGTGAACACCTTCATCGGGCTGTTCAAGGATACGACGCTGGTGTTGATCATCGGCATGTTCGATCTGCTTGGTATGGGCAAGGCTGCCCTGACCAATCTCAACTGGGCCGGATTGCACAGGGAGATGTATTTGTTCGTAGCGGTGGTATTTTTCTTCTGCTGCTACGGCATGAGCCTCTATTCCGGCTATCTCGAGCGAAAGCTCGACACTGAAAACAAGTTCCAGAAGAAATAGGCTTGCGGGAAACCCATCATGGCTACCAAGGCAATAAAGAAAACCGAGACAGGCGAAACCGTCATCCACATTGAGGGGATGCACAAATGGTTTGGCAATTTCCATGCGCTGAAAGACATCGATCTTGAGGTGTTTCAGGGTGAGAAGATTGTCATCTGCGGCCCGTCAGGCTCAGGTAAATCGACACTTATCCGATGCATCAACAGGCTCGAAGAACATCAGCAGGGCCTCATTAACGTTCATGGAACCAACCTGACGAGCGACTTGAAAGACATCGAGACCATCCGCTCGGATGTCGGCATGGTGTTCCAGAGCTTCAACCTGTTTCCGCACCTGACGATCCTCGAGAATTGCGTGCTTGCACCGATCTGGGTCCGCAAGATGCCGCGCAAGGAAGCCGAAGAGATTGCCATGGACCTGCTTGAGCGGGTCAAGATTCCCGAGCAGGCGCTGAAATATCCCGGACAGCTTTCCGGTGGTCAGCAGCAGCGTGTCGCGATTGCTCGTGCGCTGTGTATGCGCCCCAAGATCATGCTGTTTGACGAGCCTACATCGGCTCTCGATCCCGAAATGATCAAGGAAGTTCTCGATACGATGATCGAGTTGGCCCAGGACGGTATGACCATGCTGGTTGTGACCCACGAGATGGGCTTTGCCCGCAAGGTGGCCAACCGGGTGATTTTCATGGACGCAGGTGAGATTATTGAGGAGAACGACCCAGAGACGTTCTTCAACAAGCCGCAGAATGACCGGACCAAGCTGTTCCTGAGCCAGATCCTGAATCACTAGGGTCTGCCGCTATTGTGCTGCTTAGTTGGATGAGCCCGTTTCGACGGGCTCGTCGCTTGACCCCCATTCCGTCCAGGACCCGTCATAGACGGTAACGTCGCCGTTTCCCGCCAAAACAAGGCCGGCAGCTAGAACGCATGCCGTGATGCCTGATCCGCAGCTTGCCGTGACCGGCGCGTCCGGATCAATGCCCGCATCGGCAAACAACTGCCTGATCGCCACGCCGTCACGGTATGTTCCGTCTTCATTCAGCAAATTGTTGAAGGGCAGATTATGTGATCCCGGAATATGGCCTGCGCGAAGCCCTGGTCGTGGTTCCGGGGCCTCTCCGGCGAACCGGGCCGCCGCACGCGCATCGACGATCTGGCCCGCAATGCCGCCGGATACCGCCGCTGCAAGACTGTCGATATCGACAACGCCGACCCCGATTGCCGGGCGTGACGTGAAACTGCCGGGTGCAACCGCCGCAGGCTCACCCTGTTCGAGCCTGCCACCCGCCGCTTTCCAAGCAGCAAGCCCGCCATCCAGAATCGAGGCCGACCCATGGCCGAACAGACGCATCATCCACCAGCCACGAGCGGCCGTCTTTACGTCCGAATCGTCGTAGAACACGACGTGGTCATCATCGCTGACGCCAAGCTCGCTCAGGCATTCGGTGAAGAAGTCGGGCGAGGGGACCATATGCGGCATGGCGTGGCCCTTGTCGGCAATGGCATCGATGTCGAACCGCCTTGCTCCGGGGATATGCGCGTCCAGGAATTCGGCCCCGGCGTCGCGCTTGACCGTCGGCAGGTGGCTGCTGATATCGAAAACACACACATTGTCGATATTATCGAGCAACCAGTCGGCGGACACGAGAACCGGTGCCATGCTTCATCCCTCCAGCCAGGACGGAACGGGAAGGTTCTTTTCCCGAAGGAAGGCAGGGTTCCAGACCTTTGACTGATATCGCTGGCCGCTGTCACACAGGATGGTGACAATGGTGTGGCCCGGCCCCAGATCGCGCGCCATCGCCATCGCGCCCGCGATGTTGATGGCTGTCGATCCGCCGAGATACAGGCCTTCGTCACGCATCAGGTCGTAGATGATCGGAAGTGCCTCGATATCGGACAGGCGATAAGCGGTGTCGATCGGTGCCTCGGCGAGATTGGCGGTAATCCGCCCCTGGCCGATTCCCTCCGAAATCGAATTGCCTTCTGCCTTCAACTCGCCATGGATGTAATGGCCATAGAGCGCCGAGCCGTCGGGGTCCGACAGGGCGATGCAGACATCCTTGTTCTGTTCCTTCAGATATTTGCCGACACCGGCAATGGTGCCGCCAGAACCAACGGCACAGGTGAACCCATGGATGGCGCCACCGGTCTGTTCCCAGATTTCCGGCCCGGTTGTGCGGTAATGGCCCTGCAGATTGGCTGTGTTGTCGAACTGGTTGGCCCAGATCACACCGGCTTCATGCGTTTCAGCCAGCTCTGCAGCGAGGTGTTCGGAGTAGCGGACATAGTTCCCCGGGTCTTTGTAAGGCTTTGCCGGGACCAGCCGCAAATCGGCACCAAATATGCGCAAGACATCCTTCTTCTCCTGCGATTGGGTTTCCGGCATCACGATGACTGACGTATAGCCCTTGGCATTGCCGACCATGGTCAGGCCGATGCCGGTATTGCCGGCGGTTCCCTCGACGATCATGCCGCCGGGCCGCAGGTCGCCGCGTTTCTCGGCATCTTCAATGATGGCCAGTGCTGCGCGGTCCTTCACGGACCCTCCCGGGTTCATGAACTCGGCCTTGCCATAGATGTCGCATCCGGTGGCCTCAGACGGACCACGCAGGCGGATCAGGGGAGTGTTGCCAATGGCGTCGAGAAGCTCCTGCGAGCTTTTGCTGTGCTGCATGATGTCCTTTTCCTTATGGGACCATCAATCTAGTGTGTCGCCAGCAGGCTGTCATCCGTAGTTTTGGCGGGGGTGCAGGCCGTGAGGCCATATTTATCCGCCAGTTTCCGACTGCTTGGCAACGCATGGCATTCATGCAAGATTGTGGGCGGAGACGACCAAATGGCACGCATAACCCTTTTCCGGCACGCCAAGGCCGAAACACCCGCAATGCAGAAATCCGACTTCGACCGGGTTCTGGCGAACCGTGGGCGGCGCAATGCTGACCGCATGGGCCGGTTTATTGCCAAAAACGATCTTCTTCCGGATATGGTGATTGTGTCACCTGCTGCACGCACACGCGAGACCCATGAGCTTGCCTCGGCTCACTGGCCTGATATTCCGGTCATTTATCGCGACAGCATCTATGAGGCCAGTGCCACCAACATTTTGACGGCCATCGAGTCTCTCGCCGGCGATGCGGAGCGGGTGATGGTCATTGGCCATAATCCGGGCCTTGCTGTCTTGCTTGGTAATCTTGTGGAAACACCGCCGCCGGATGCCGATATCTTCTATTTCCCGACAAGTTGTGTCGCTGATATCGGCTTTGATGCGCCAACCATCGGCAAGATTGCTCCAGAAAGCGGGCGGTTGATGTCGCTTGTGCGAGTGCGTGACCTGTCTGATGACGGGCCGCTGTAGCGCGGTTTGCGCGCTTTGCCGCTTTCGGCACTCTGTGACGCCCTGCCATCTCTGGATGTCAGAACAAATTCTGAAGCGGGTATTGACGAGGTTGTTTTAGCGTGTTAAATCGCTATCACAAATCAACACCACTCCATTGAAATGGTGAACCCATGAAGCGAGAGCAGATCGACAAGGCGCATGCCGAGGATCTCTATGCCGCCATTCTTCAGCTGCAGACAGTTGAAGAGGTGGAGAGTTTCTTTTTCGACCTGTGCACACCGGCAGAGCTTGAAGGTCTCGTCGACAGATGGCGTGTCGCGCAGATGCTGGTGCGGAAAATGCCCTATCGCCAGATTGCGGCGGAAACGAATGTCAGTACGGCGACCATTGTCCGTGTCGCGCGGTTTCTGAACAACGGCAATGACGGTTACCGCAAGATCATGCGGCGGCTTGGTAAAATCGAAGATTGAGGGCCATTGGCCATGACGGGTAAAATGATATCAAAATCAGGAACGGATGACGGCCGGCTTAAGATCGCCATCCAGAAATCTGGGCGGCTTTCCGAAAAGAGCTTCACCATTCTGGAGAAGGCGGGAATTTCGCTGCAGAAGAGCAAGGACCAGCTTCTCTGCCAGGCGCGTAATTTCCCGCTCGACATATTTCTGGTCAGGGATGACGACATCCCGGCCTTCCTTGTGAACAATGTCTGCCAGCTTGGCATTATCGGGCAGAATTCACTGCTTGAGGCGCAGAGCCTCGACCCAGATGTTTTCGGTGGCCTTGAGCAGGTGATCAATCTCGGGTTTGGGCGGTGCCGACTGTCACTGGCAACGCCGAACGGCATGCCATATGAGGATGTGTCGAGCCTTGCTGGAAAGACTGTCGCGACCTCCTATCGGGGGCTTCTCTCGGACTTCCTCGCCGAGAAGGGCGTGGATGCCGATATCGTTACCATGGAAGGGGCTGTCGAGGTGGCGCCGCGAACGCACCTCGCCGATGCCATCTGTGATCTTGTCTCGACTGGAAGCACGCTCGTCTCGAACGGTTTGACCGAGCAGGATGTCATTCTGAACAGCCAGGCAGTTATCATCAAAAACAATGCTATGCCCACTGAATCTCATGCGTTGAGTGAAAAGCTGTTGGCGCGTATCACGGCCGTACTTCGCGCGCAGAACAGCCGCTATATCATGCTGAACAGCCCGGTCGACGCGCTCGAGGGAATCAAGTCGATTCTTCCTGGTTCGCAATCGCCGACGGTGATGCCGCTGCAGGGGCGTGACGACATGGTGGCCGTCCACGCCGTCTGCGAGGAAGAGGTGTTCTGGACGACCATGGAAGATCTGAAGTTGCGGGGCGCCACTTCGATCCTCGTCGTACCGATTGAAAAGATGCTGGACTAGGCCTTTTGGAGATGACCGAGATGGATGAAATCAACGCAGGCACCGGCATGTCTGCACGCGGACGGCCGGAAATTCTTGCGA
>JAKMFG010000183.1 GCA_022425565.1 Alphaproteobacteria bacterium | reverse complement strand
TTTTAGGGACTTACATGCCACAACAGCGCCGGAACAAGAGAACAGGAAAAAAGCCGGGGCCCGACAGATGATGGCGCGGGGGCCCATCCGACCGAATCGCAGACCGAGCGACGGTCGACATACCCCCAAACATCACCAGACATCCTCTTGTTACTGGCAGACAGGCCCGGTTGGCCGTGTCTACAGGTTTGTGTGAGGGTTGACCCGGCATCATGATGAGAAAAGAGACAGATATCGATGTTCAAGATATTCCGCAAAGAGCTTGACTGGAACGGCACCCCGCTCGTTCTCGAGACCGGCAAGGTGGCCCGTCAGGCAGATGGCGCGGTAATGGTCAGCCTCGGCGAGACCACCGTCCTGTGTACCGCCGTTGCAGCGCACAGCCCGAAGCCGGGCCAGGATTTCTTCCCGCTGACGGTCAACTATCAGGAAAAGGCGTTCGCCGCCGGCAAGATTCCGGGTGGCTTCTTCAAGCGTGAGGGCCGTCCTTCCGAGAACGAGACCCTTGTCAGCCGCCTGATCGACCGTCCTATCCGGCCGCTCTTCCCTTCCTCCTTCAAGTGCGAGACCCAGGTCATCTGTACCGTTCTTGCCCATGACATGGAGAACAATCCCGACATTGCTGCGATGATCGGTGCTTCGGCGGCCCTGTGCCTGTCTGGTGTTCCGTTCTTCGGCCCGATTGCTGCCACCCGCGTAGGCTGGATCGATGGCGAGTATGTCCTCAACCCGACCGTCGCGCAGATGGAAGAGACCGCGTTGGACCTCGTCCTCGCCGGCACGCACGAAGGTGTGCTGATGGTCGAATCCGAAGCACAGGAACTGTCCGAGGAAGTGATGCTCGGCGCCGTGACCTTCGGCCATGACGCGATGAAGCCGGTGATCGACGCGATCATCGACCTTGCCGAGTCCTGCGCCAAGGAGCCGCGTGCCCTTCCCGAGGAGCCGGCCGAGGCAGGTGCAATCAAGGCCGTCATCGACGGCTTCAGCGACCAGTTTGTCGCCGCTTATCAGATTGCTGACAAGACCGATCGTCAGGCGGCTCTCGGCGAGGTCCGTGCCGCGACCAAGGAAAAGCTTGGTGAGGATTATGACGGTGTTCTCGTTGGCAGCCTGATCAAGGCGAAAGAGGCCGATGTCGTTCGCGGCTCGATCCTCGAGACTGGCCAGCGCATCGACGGTCGCGACACCAAGACGGTCCGCCAGATCGTTGCCGAGGCAGGTTTCCTGCCACGCGCTCACGGATCGTCGCTGTTTACCCGCGGCGAGACCCAGGCGATGGTTGTTGCCACCCTCGGTACCGGCCAGGACGAACAGATCATCGACGCCCTCGTCGGCGAGAGCCGTTCGAATTTCATGCTGCACTACAACTTCCCGCCCTACTCGGTCGGTGAAGCTGGCCGTGTCGGCTCGCCGGGACGCCGCGAGATCGGCCATGGCAAGCTTGCATGGCGTGCGATTCGTCCGCTGCTGCCGAAGAAAGAGGATTTCCCCTACACCATCCGCCTTGTATCAGAGATCACCGAGTCGAATGGCTCGTCCTCGATGGCGACCGTCTGTGGCGGCTCGCTGGCGCTGATGGATGCCGGTGTTCCGCTGGATCGTCCGGTGGCCGGTATCGCGATGGGCCTGATCAAGGAAGGCGAATCCTTCGCCGTGCTGTCGGATATTCTCGGTGACGAGGATCATCTTGGCGACATGGACTTCAAGGTGGCTGGTTCAGAAGCTGGCGTGACATCGCTGCAGATGGACATCAAGATCACCTCGATCACCCCGGAAATCATGCAGATCGCACTCGAACAGGCGAAAGACGGACGTCTTCATATCCTTGACGAGATGGCCAAGGCGCTGACCTCGGCCCGCGACGGGCTTGCCGACAGTGCGCCAAAGATCACGACCATGTCGATTCCGGTCGACAAGATCCGTGACATCATCGGCCCGGGTGGCAAGATCATCCGCGAAATCTGCGAGACCACCGGTGCGAAGATCGATATTGATGACGACGGCACCGTCAAGGTGGCGGCAGTCACCGGCGCGTCCGGCGAGGCGGCTGTTGCCCGTATCAAGGACATCGTCGCCGAGCCCGAGCTTGGTGTGATCTATGATGGCAAGGTTGTGAAGACCGTCGATTTCGGCGCCTTCGTCAACTTCCTCGGTGCGAAGGACGGCCTCGTCCATATCTCCGAGCTGCAGGACGGTCGGACCGAAAAGACCACCGACATCTGCAAGGAAGGTGACATGGTCAAGGTCAAGGTCATCGGCTTTGACGACCGCGGCAAGGTAAAGCTGTCGATGAAGCGTGTCGACCAGGAGACTGGCGCCGACCTTGAGGCGGAAAAGGCCGAGTAAGCCCTTCCGGACATGACAAATGCCAAGGGGCGGCTTCGGCCGCCCCTTTTTTATGCCGCTGTCCTGTAACGGCGGAAATATATGGCTGTTATTCGGTATCTTCCGGCGGCGTGGCGACGGTGTTGAAACCGCCATCGACGAAATGCACCTCGCCGGTCACGCCCGAGGACAGGTCCGAGACAAGATACAGGCCGGAGCGTCCAACTTCATTGATATCCGGGTTGCGGCCGAGCGGGGCCGCCGTCTCGGCATAGCGGTAGATGTGGCGCGCACCTGTAATGGCGGCGCCGGCAAGCGTCTTCATCGGCCCGGCCGACAGCGCATTCACCCGGATATTCTGGCCGCCGAGATCGACGGCAAGATAACGCACCGACGCCTCGAGCGCCGCCTTGGCCACGCCCATGACATTATAGTTCGGCGAAATCCGCTGCGCGCCGATATAGCTGAGGGTCACCAGCGAGCCGCCATCCGGCATCATCTGGCGTGCCGCCTGCGCGACCTCGGTAAAGGAGAAGGCCGAGATCATCATGGTCTCGTTGAAGTTCCGGCGGCTGGTGTTCAGATAGCCGCCCTTCAGCTCGTTCTTGTCGGAAAAGGCCAGTGCGTGAACGACGAAATCGACGGACGACCAGTGATCGGAAAGCCAGTCAAAGGCCTTTCCTACCGCGCCTTCATGCGCGACATCGCATTCCACCATCAGGTCGGAGCCGACAGATTCCGCCAGCGGGCGCAGCCGCTTGCCGAACCCCTCCATCTGATAGGTGAAGGCAAGCTCGGCACCGGCCTCGGCAGCGGCGGCGGCGATGCCCCAGGCGCTGGAGCGTTCATTCGCGACGCCCATGATCAGGCCCCGCTTGCCGGCAAGAAGTCCCGCCGTCATATCAGACCTTCCTCAGCGCCAGCGTAGCGTTGGTTCCGCCAAAGCCGAAGGAGTTCGACAGCGCCAATGTAATCTCGGCATTGTCGACACGGCTCGAGGGGACCGGAATATCGCCGATGGCCGGGTCTGGATTCTCGATATTGGCCGATCCGGCGATGAAGCCTTCCTTCATCATGATCATGGTGTAGATGGCCTCCTGGACACCGGTGGCGCCAAGCGAGTGGCCGGTCAGCGACTTGGTCGAGGTTACCGTCGGCAGATAGCCGCGCGGGCCGAACACTTCGCGCACCGCTTCCAGCTCCTTGACGTCGCCGACCGGGGTCGATGTGCCGTGGGCGTTGATATAGTCGACCTTGTCCGTCAGCTTGTTTCCGTCAAAGCCGGCAAGCGCCAGCTCCATGCAGCGGACCGCGCCTTCGCCAGACGGGGCAACCATGTCATGGCCGTCCGAATTGGCGCCGTAACCGACAATCTCGGCATGGATGGTGGCACCGCGCGCCAGCGCATGTTCCATATCCTCGATCACGACCATGCCGCCGCCGCCAGCAATGACAAAGCCGTCACGGTCGGCGTCATAGGCGCGCGAGGCGCGTTCCGGCGTGTCGTTATATTTAGAGGACATCGCCCCCATCGCGTCGAACAGCACCGACAGGGTCCAGTGAAGCTCCTCGCCGCCACCGGCGAAGACAATGTCCTGGCTGCCGTTGCGGATGGCGTCCACTGCCGATGAAATACAGTGTGCCGATGTCGAACAGGCCGAGGTGATGGAGTAGTTCACACCCTTGATCTTGAAGAAGGTGGCGATACAGGCCGATACGGTCGACGACATGCAGCGCGGCACCATATAGGGGCCGACCCGCTTTGGCCCCTTCTCGCGGGTGGTGTCGAAGGCCTGCATCATATTGGCCGTGGATGGTCCGCCGGACCCGGCGATCAGGCCGGTGCGCGGGTTCGAGACCTGCTCCTCGGTCAGCCCGGAATCGGCGATGGCCTGTTCCATGGCCAGCACGGCATAGGCCGCACCGTCGCCCATGAAGCGAAGCTGCTTGCGGTCGATATGCTCGGCGATGTCCATCTTGATGGTGCCGTGAACCTGACTGCGGAAGCCGAGCTCGGTATATTCTGGAGCGGCGACGATGCCGGAACGGCCCTCGCGCAGCGAATCCGTCACTTCGGCGACATTGTTGCCGATCGACGAGACGACGCCGATCCCGGTAATGGCGACTCTGCGCATGATTATGCCTCCTCGGGCTGGAACAGGCCGACGCGGATGTCGTTGGCCTCGAAGACGGTTTCGCCGTCGCAGACGACGCGGCCGTCGGCGATCCCCATCACCAGGCGGCGCATGATCACCCGCTTCATCTCGATCTCGTAGCGGACAAGCTTGTTTGTCGGCAGGATCTGGCCAGTGAACTTTACCTCACCGACCGACAGTGCCCGCCCGCGGCCTTCACCGCCGGACCATCCAAGGAAGAAGCCGACAAGCTGCCAGAGCGCGTCCATGCCAAGGCATCCAGGCATCACCGGATCACCCTCGAAATGACAGGGGAAGAACCACAGGTCGGGTTTCAGGTCGAATTCAGAAACGATATGTCCCTTGCCATGCGGTCCAGCATCACCCGAGATCTCCGTGATCCGGTCGCACATCAGCATCGGCGGCATCGGCAATTGGGGGTTTCCGGGGCCGAACAGCTCGCCTTTCGCACAGGAAATTAGGTCATCATAGCTGAAGGCAGTCTGCTGCAGTGGTGGCATTTTGGTGTCCCCAGAATTGTTGCGGAGGGCATGTTCGCCGGGTTGCGGACATGTCCCCTTGCCGATGTAATTTCATAGCCTGACGGACATGGGTCCGATCATTGCGGAGCCCGTCTTCGAGCCTCCACAAAAAAACACGAAACCGCCCCTCAGGCCAAGGGATTATTGACAATATGCTAGCAAGGCCGCATTTTCGAGACGCTATGAGCGTGAATGTTGAAAACATCCCGGCCGCCGCAGAGGACGCACGTCTCGTGCAACGTCTGAGGGCCGCTGGTCTCCGTCCGACAAAGCAACGGCTTGCGATTGCCGGACTGCTGCTCGACGGGCGTCATCGCCATGTTTCCGCCGACAGCCTTGCCCGCGAAATCCGCGACGCCGGCATGCAGATGGCAGGCGGCACCGTCTATAATACGCTGAACCAGTTTACCGATGCCGGCCTGCTGCGCCGGGTCACTGTTCATAACGAGCACAGCGTTTTCGATACCAACACATCGCACCACCATCATTTCTATGATGCGGAAACCGACCGTCTGATAGACATTCCGGCCGACCAGGTGCTGCTTGCCGACCTTCCGAATGCACCAAAGGGGCATGACATCGCTTCTGTGGACGTGCTGATCCATATCTCGTCCAAAAATGGCTGAGGCCCCGGCCGCACAAGCAACATGTCTGCGTTTCACGGTGCCTACCACATTCCTGTGCGCGGCCCGGCGGCTGTGACAATCTTGTCAGTTTAAAATCATTCCAAACAGCTTGACCTGATGGTCCGCCGACCATAGCATTTCGGAACGATTTGCATGGGCCGTTCCGGCCCCGTGGTCGCTGTGCCAAGCAGCTGTTGTCACAACATCATATGATGAACCGGAGACGAGGATGAACGAACAGAACAAATGCCCCGTGATGCACGGGGGGATCAAGCACACGACCTTTGGCGTGCGCTCAAACCGTGACTGGTGGCCGAAGCAGCTGAACCTGAAAATTCTGCATCAGAACTCGGCGCTGTCGAACCCCATGGGCCCGGCCTTCAACTATGCAGAGGCCTTCAAGGCCGTTGATCTGAAAGAGCTTCGCAAGGACCTCTTTGCCCTGATGACGGATTCGCAGGAATGGTGGCCGGCAGACTATGGTCACTATGGCCCGTTCTTCATCCGCATGGCATGGCACAGCGCCGGTACCTACCGTACCGGTGACGGCCGCGGTGGTGCCGGAGCAGGGACGCTGCGGTTCGCGCCGCTGAACAGCTGGCCCGACAACACCAACCTAGACAAGGCCCGCCGCCTGCTGTGGCCGATCAAGCAGAAATATGGCGAGGCGCTGTCCTGGGCCGACCTGATGATCTTCACCGGCAACTGCGCGCTGGAATCGATGGGCTTCAAGACTTTTGGTTTCTCCGGTGGCCGCGAGGACATCTGGGAGCCGGAAGAGGACATCTACTGGGGCACCGAGGACACCTGGCTTGGCGACAAGCGTTACAGCGGCGACCGTGATCTCGAGAACCCGCTTGCCGCCGTGCAGATGGGTCTGATCTACGTTAACCCGGAAGGCCCGAACGGCACCCCCGATCCGATGGCTTCGGCCCGCGATATTCGTGAAACCTTCGCCCGCATGGCGATGAATGACGAGGAAACCGTCGCGCTCGTCGCCGGCGGTCACACCTTTGGCAAGACGCATGGTGCCGGTGATGCCGGTCTGGTCGGTCCGGAGCCGGAAGGCGCAAGCATTCAGGCGCAGGGCCTTGGCTGGCACAGCGATTTCGGTAGCGGCAAGGGTGTCGATACCATCACCAGCGGCCTCGAGGGTGCTTGGACGCCAAATCCGATCAAGTGGGATAACGGCTATTTCGACATGCTGTTTGGTTATGACTGGGAGCTGACAAAGAGCCCGGCGGGTGCCAACCAGTGGAAGCCGACCGAGGCCTCCGCAGGCGATCTTGTGCCTGATGCGCATGACGCGTCGCGTCGCCACGCACCGATGATGGCGACAACCGACATCGCGCTTCGCACGGACCCGTCCTACCTTGAAATCTCGAAGCGGTTCCACGCGAACCTTGACGAGTTCGCCGATGCCTTTGCCCGCGCCTGGTTCAAGCTGACCCACCGCGACATGGGACCAAAGTCCCGGTATGTGGGTGCCGAGGTGCCTGCCGAAAATCTGATCTGGCAGGATCCGGTTCCGGCTGTGGACCATCCGCTGATCGACGATGCTGATGCGGCATCGCTCAAGGCCAGCATCATGGCGACCGGCCTGTCGGTGCCTGAGCTTGTTGGTGCTGCATGGGCGTCTGCCTCAAGCTTCCGTGGTTCGGACAAGCGGGGCGGTGCCAACGGGGCGCGCATCCGCCTGGCACCGCAGCGTGACTGGGACGTAAACCAGCCGGCGCAGCTGGAAAAGGTTCTGGCAGCGCTCGAGGGTGTCCAGTCGGAGTTCAACGGCGCGCAGTCGGGCGGCAAGAAAGTGTCGATGGCCGATCTGATCGTGCTGGGTGGCTGTGCAGCCGTCGAGGCGGCAGCCAAGGCTGGTGGCCATGACGCGTCGGTACCGTTCACTGCGGGCCGCACCGATGCCGCGCAGGAGCAGACAGACATCGAGTCCTTCGGTGTTCTCGAGCCGCTTGCCGACGGTTTCCGCAACTATCTGCAGGCGGATTTCTCGGTATCGGCTGAAGAGCTGCTTCTCGACAAGGCACAGCTGATGACCCTGTCGGCACCGGAGATGACCGCGCTTGTCGGCGGCATGCGTGCGCTTGACGCCAACACCGACCAGGCGACACATGGTGTTCTCACCGACCGCCCGGGAACGCTCAGCAACGATTTCTTCGTCAATCTGCTGGATATGGGTACCGAATGGAAGCCCGCATCGGCAGCTGAAGATGTGTTCGAGGGCCGTGACCGCGTGAGTGGCGAGCTGAAGTGGACCGGCACACGTGTCGATCTCGTCTTCGGTTCGAACTCGCAGCTTCGTGGCCTCGCGGAAGTCTATGCCGGCGCCGGTGGCGAAGCACGGTTCGTCGGTGACTTCGTCGCCGCATGGACAAAGGTGATGAACCTCGACAGGTTCGACATCGCCTGACCAGACAGAATGGCATGTCAGCGCGTCTCGTCCCCTTCGCGCTGTCGCCATGCATAAAAGGCGCTCCGGTTCCCCGGAGCGCCTTTTTCATGTCCGCAGATGGGTGAGCCTGGTGCAGGTCAGTTCAGGACCTCGCCGTCGAGAAGCCCCCAGATTGCGGTGCGCGCCACCCACCCACGAATGTCGCCTGACGCGACCTTGCACCATTGGGTCGGGCAGGATTGCAGTTCCAGAAGGGCGTTGCGCTCTGCCACGGCGACAAGAGGGGAGCCGTCATCCGGCGCGGCATGGATTTTTGCCGAACTGGCGGTGACGAGGGCATTGCGTTTCAGTGACACGACGGACTGGTGCATCCAGCCGGTGGTGTTTTCGTGGTCCACAACCTTGCGCCAGATGCCGAACTCGCGCTCCACCCGGAGTGGAAGGCCTTCCTTGCGGTATTGCCACAGCACCGGATATTCGGTTCCCGGACCCGCCCGCATGTTTACCTCGTCCGATTTCAGGGCGACAAAGCGCGGCACCTGATAGCCGCTTCCACGCACGGTCACCCGCACCTCGCCATTGTTGCTGGCGCCATTGTCACCGGTGCTGTCCGATGCCGCCGCCGGGATGGTTGCCGCTGGTGTCGTGCCGATGAGGAGCGCGAGGAGGAGGCAGGTTGTCGCACCGTGAAATAGTTTTTTCATTGCAGCCCAGTTCTGGTAATGTCGCCCGATATCCTGATGCCGTCTGATATGGGACGCTTGTGGCTTATACAGGCAGGACATTCATACAGGCAGGATAT
>JAKMFG010000174.1 GCA_022425565.1 Alphaproteobacteria bacterium | reverse complement strand
GGTTTCAGTTGCCGCCGCCTTGATCCCGTTCCTTGAGAATGACGATGCGAACCGCGCCCTGATGGGATCGAACATGCAGCGTCAGGCTGTGCCGCTGGTCCGTGCCGAGGCGCCGATCGTCGGCACGGGTATGGAATCGCGGGTTGCCCGTGACTCAGGTGTGACCATCGTCGCCCGCCGCGCCGGTGTGATCGACCAGGTCGACGCCACCCGGATCGTGATCCGCGCCAGCGAGGAGAGCGCCGAGGATGTATCCCCGGTCGATATCTACTCGCTGCTGAAGTTCCAGCGTTCGAACCAGAACACCACCGTCAACCAGCGGCCGCTGGTCAAGGTCGGTGATGTTGTCCGCAAAGGCGACATTCTGGCGGATGGCCCCTCAACCGAGGATGGTGAGCTGGCGCTGGGCCGGAACGTGCTCGTCGCGTTCATGCCTTGGAACGGCTACAACTTCGAGGATTCAATCCTGATTTCCGACCGCGTCGTTCGTGACGATGTCTTCACCTCGATTCACATCGAGGAATATGAAGTCATGGCCCGCGATACCAAGCTCGGTCAGGAAGAGATCACCCGCGACATTCCGAATGTCGGTGAAGAGGCTCTTAAGAACCTTGACGAGGCAGGCATTGTCTATGTCGGCGCCGAGGTAGGACCGTCCGATATTCTCGTTGGCAAGGTGACGCCGAAGGGCGAAAGCCCGATGACGCCTGAGGAAAAGCTCCTTCGCGCGATCTTCGGTGAAAAGGCCTCCGATGTCCGTGACACCTCGCTGAAGCTGCCGCCGGGCGGTTCCGGCACGGTTGTCGAGGTTCGCGTCTTCTCCCGCCGCGGCGTCGAGAAGGACGAGCGCGCCCTTGCCATCGACCGTGCCGAGATCGATCGTCTCGGCAAGGACCGCGATGACGAGCGCATCATTCTTGAGCGTGGTTTCCACGGCCGTATGGTCGAGCTTCTCGACGGTCAGACCGTTGCCTCGGGCCCGAAGGGCGTAAAGGCTGGTAGCAAGCTGACTGCCGCAATGCTCGAGGACATGCCGAAGTCGCAGTGGCAGCAGATCGCCGTCAAGGACGATGCCGTGCAGAAGCTGGTCGAGGCGCAGGTCGCCAATTTCGACAGCGCCGTCCTGGAGCTGCAGGCCCGTTTCAACGACAAGGTCGACAAACTGCAGGCCGGTGACGAGCTTCTTCCGGGCGTCATGAAGATGGTCAAGGTCTTCGTCGCCGTGAAGCGCAAGCTCCAGCCGGGTGACAAGATGGCTGGCCGTCACGGCAACAAGGGCGTGATCTCGCGGATCGTGCCTGCCGAAGACATGCCTTATCTTGAAGATGGCACACCGATGGACATTGTTCTCAATCCGCTTGGCGTTCCGTCACGGATGAATGTGGGACAGATTCTCGAGACCCATCTTGGATGGGCTGCTCGCGGTCTCGGCAAGAAGATCGGCGAGGCAGCTGAAAAGGCACGGGCAAGCGCCAACACCAAGGCGCTTCGCAAGGAACTGTCAGAAATTTACTCCAAGGAGCAGTTCAAGGGTGATCTGGACGTCATGAATGACGACCAGATTCTCGAGCAGAGCGAGCTTCTCGGCCGTGGCGTTCCGATGGCGACTCCCGTCTTTGACGGTGCCCGTGAAGCCGACGTGATTTCGCTTCTCGGCAAGGCCGGCCTCAGCGACACTGGCCAGGAATGGCTCACAGACGGCCGCACCGGCGAGGTCTTCGACCGCCCGGTCACGGTCGGCTACATCTACATGCTGAAGCTGCACCACCTTGTGGATGACAAGATCCATGCCCGTTCGATCGGCCCATACTCGCTTGTTACCCAGCAGCCGCTGGGTGGTAAGGCGCAGTTCGGTGGCCAGCGCTTCGGTGAGATGGAAGTCTGGGCCCTCGAGGCCTATGGCGCCGCCTACACGCTTCAGGAAATGTTGACGGTGAAATCGGACGACGTGTCCGGCCGGACCAAGGTCTATGAGGCCATTGTCCGCGGTGACGACGATTTCGAGTCTGGCATTCCGGAGTCCTTCAACGTTCTGGTCAAAGAGCTTCGCTCGCTTGGCCTGAATGTGGATCTCCACGAAGCCGAATATTGATCGCGACCGCCTCGATCCGAACCAGATAACACCACACTCCGTCGGGAGATGACCACATGAACGACTTGATGAATCCTTTCGGGCAGAACCAAGGCCCCCAGAGCTTTGACAAGATCCGTATCTCGATCGCATCGCCGGAACGTATCCGTTCCTGGTCTTTTGGCGAGATCAAGAAGCCCGAAACGATTAACTATCGTACCTTCAAGCCGGAGAAAGACGGCCTGTTCTGCGCCCGTATCTTCGGACCGGTCCGCGACTACGAATGCCTGTGCGGCAAGTACAAGCGGATGAAGTATCGTGGCATCATCTGCGAGAAGTGCGGTGTCGAGGTTACGCTCTCGAAGGTCCGCCGCGAGCGGATGGGCCATATCGAGCTGGCTTCGCCAGTTGCCCATATCTGGTTCCTGAAGTCGCTGCCAAGCCGCATCGGCCTTCTCGTCGATATGACGCTGAAGGATCTGGAGCGGGTTCTCTATTTCGAGAACTTCGTGGTGATCGAGCCTGGCCTGACTTCGCTTGAGAAGGGCCAGTTGCTTTCGGAAGAGGAATTCTACGACGCGCAGGACGAGTTCGGTGACGACGCGTTCGAGGCCAGTATTGGTGCCGAGGCGATCAAGAAGGTTCTCGAGGCCATGGACATGGAAGAGGAGCGGGTGAAAATCCGTGAGGAACTCGCCGAGACCGGGTCTGAAGCCAAGCGCAAGAAGCTGGTGAAGCGCCTGAAGCTGGTCGACAGCTTCCGTGAATCCGGGTGCCGTCCGGAATGGATGATCCTGGATGTCATCCCGGTCATTCCGCCCGAGCTTCGCCCGCTGGTCCCGCTGGATGGCGGCCGTTTCGCCACCTCCGACCTGAACGACCTGTACCGCCGTGTGATCAACCGGAACAACCGCCTGAAGCGCCTGATCGAGCTTCGTGCGCCGGACATCATCGTGCGGAACGAGAAGCGGATGCTGCAGGAGGCCGTCGATGCACTGTTCGACAATGGCCGCCGCGGCCGTGTCATCAGCGGCGTCAACAAGCGCCCGCTGAAGTCGCTGTCCGACATGCTCAAGGGCAAGCAGGGACGTTTCCGCCAGAACCTGCTTGGCAAGCGCGTCGACTATTCCGGCCGTTCGGTGATCGTCGTCGGTCCCGAGCTGAAGCTGCACCAGTGCGGTCTGCCGAAGAAAATGGCGCTGGAGCTGTTCAAGCCGTTCATCTACTCAAAGCTGGAACTCTATTCGATGGCCAGCACCGTGAAGATGGCCAAGCGCATGGTGGAAAAGGAACGTCCCGAGGTCTGGGATATTCTCGAAGAGGTGATCCGCGAGCATCCGGTGATGCTGAACCGCGCGCCGACGCTTCACCGTCTTGGCATTCAGGCGTTCGAGCCTGTCCTTGTTGAGGGTAAGGCCATCCAGCTTCATCCGCTGGTCTGTACCGCGTTCAACGCCGACTTCGACGGTGACCAGATGGCGGTGCACGTGCCGCTGTCGCTGGAAGCCCAGCTCGAGGCTCGCGTCCTGATGATGTCGACCAACAACATCCTCAGCCCAGCCAACGGCAAGCCGATCATCGTGCCGTCGCAGGACATCATTCTCGGCCTGTATTACATGTCGCTCGAGCGCGAGAACGAGCAGGGCGAGGGCATGGTCTTTGGCAACGCCCAGGAAATCCTGCTGGCGCTCGGCAACGGATCTGTCAGCCTGCATGCCAAGGTCAAGGCACGGGTCGCCACCCGTGACGAGAATGGCGAGCGTGTGAGCCGTGTGATCGAGACGACACCGGGCCGTGCGCAGCTTGCCGATCTGCTGCCTGACAACCCGAACTGCTCCTTCGATCTGGTCAACAAGCTGATGACCAAGAAGCAGGTCAGTGACGTGATCGATCACGTTTACCGCCACTGTGGTCAGAAGGACACGGTCATCTTCTGTGACCGCCTGATGACGCTTGGTTTCGGTCAGGCCTGTAACGCCGGCATCTCGTTCGGTATCGCCGACCTGACGACTCCTGACCTGAAGGAGAAATATGTCAACGAGGCCGAAGCCGAGGTGAAGACCTTCGAGCAGCAGTATCTCGATGGTCTGATCACTCAGGGTGAGAAGTACAATAAGGTTGTCGATGTCTGGTCGCGCTGTTCCGACCTCGTCGCCGACGAGATGATGAAGGGTATTTCGACCATCCGCGAGGGCGAGCCGATCAACTCCGTATGGATGATGGCGCATTCCGGTGCGCGTGGCTCGGCGGCGCAGATCAAGCAGCTTGCCGGCATGCGCGGCCTGATGGCCAAGCCCTCGGGCGAGATCATCGAAACGCCGATCATCTCTTCCTTCAAAGAAGGCCTGAACGTTCTCGAATACTTCAACTCGACCCACGGTGCCCGTAAGGGTCTTGCCGATACGGCGCTGAAGACCGCGAACTCGGGTTACCTGACACGTCGTCTGGTCGATGTGGCACAGGACTGTATCGTCAACGAGACGGATTGTGGCACCAGCAAGGGTCTGACGATCCGCCCGGTGATGAACGGCAGTGATATCGTCGAAACGCTCTATGACCGCATTCTTGGCCGGATCATGGCCGAGGACATGGTCGATCTTTCCACTGGCGACGTGATTGTCGCGGCAGGCGAGATGGTGACCGAGGAACATGCCGAGCCCATGGAGGAATCGGGCGTCGACCAGGTGGTCATCCGTTCTGCGCTCCTGTGTGAGGCACAGACCGGTATCTGTGGCCAGTGTTACGGGCGCGATCTTGCCCGCGGCACCTCGGTGAATATCGGCGAGGCTGTCGGCGTCATCGCGGCGCAGTCGATCGGCGAGCCGGGAACCCAGCTTACCATGCGGACATTCCACGTCGGTGGTGCTGCCCAGCGTGGTGCCGAGCAGTCAAACATCGAAGCTGCCATTGGTGGCAAGGTGAAGCTTGAGAACGAAGCTCTGGTCAAGGACCGTGAAGGCAACCAGATCGTGATGAGCCGGAACACCGAGCTGCTGATCATGGACGAGCAAGGCCGTGAGCGTGAGCGCCACCGCCTGCCATATGGCGGCAAACTGTTCGTCAAGGCGGGCAAGGACGTTGCTGCCGGTGATGTCCTGATCGAGTGGGATCCCTACACCATGCCGATCATCGCCGAGATGAAGGGTACGGCAAACTATGTCGATCTCGTCGACGGTATTTCGGTCCGCGAGGTTACCGATGACGCGACAGGTATCTCCAGCCGCGAGGTTGTCGACTGGAAGGCATCTGCAGGCGGCCAGAACCTGCGTCCGCGCATCACCCTGCGTGATGACAAGGGCGAAGTACTGACACTGTCGAACGGCCTCGAGGCCCGCTACTTCATGTCGGCAGGCGCAATCCTGTCGGTCGAGAGTGGTGCCGAGGTTCAGGCTGGTGACGTGCTGGCTCGTATCCCGCGCGAATCGTCCAAGACACGTGACATCACCGGCGGTCTGCCGCGTGTTGCCGAGCTGTTCGAAGCCCGTAAGCCAAAGGATTTTGCGGTGATCTCGGAGTCGGATGGCCGTGTCGAGTTTGGCAATGACTACAAGGCTAAGCGCCGGATCAAGGTGACACCGATTGAAGGTGACGGCGAGCCGGTGGAATATCTGCTGCCAAAGGGCCGTCCGCTGGCCGTCAATGAGGGCGACATCGTTCGCAAGGGCGACCTTCTCCTCGATGGCAGCCCGGTACCGCACGATATCCTTGCGATTCTCGGGGTCGAGCAGCTTGCTGCCTATCTCGTGAAGGAAATCCAGGACGTCTATCGTCTTCAGGGCGTGAAGATCAACGACAAGCACATCGAGGTGATCGTTCGCCAGATGCTGCAGAAGGTCGAGGTCACCGACGCTGGCGACAGCACCTTCCTGATCGGCGAGCAGGTCGACCGCGAGGAATTCGCGTCCTCCAACACCTCGCTCGAGGCGGAAGGCCTGCGCCCGGCGGTTGCGCATCCGGTGCTGCTTGGTATCACCAAGGCATCGCTGCAGACGCGCTCCTTCATCTCGGCCGCGTCGTTCCAGGAAACGACACGTGTTCTGACTGAAGCTGCGGTCAGCGGTCGCCAGGATACGCTGGACGGCCTGAAGGAGAACGTCATTGTCGGACGCCTGATCCCAGCGGGTACCGGTTCGGTGATGAAGCGGCTGCGCCGCATCGCTGCCGACCGTGATCGCGTGATCATGGAAGAGCGTGCAGCGGCAACGCCTGTGCTCGAAGATACGGCAACTGATTCTGCAGACGGATTCGGGGTGACTGCCGAAGACGCTCAGACCGAGACCTGACCGGGTTTCGGTTGCTGTTCCGCCACGCCGCCCCTTGCCGGGCGGTGGTGGCCGGGACTTTGCCCAGGGCCTGCGGTTTGCGGTGAAAAACTGCTTGACCCGCCAAGGGCGCTGACATAGGTTCCGCTCACCTTTTGGTGCTGGTGGTGGCTCAACCGAACGGGTTCGTTCGTGACGGGCTAGACGCTGTACCGTTATATAGGTGACTAAAAACAGACCCTTCCGGGTTCTGATCTAAGGGTGGACCTCCCTGAATTGGGGAGGACCGGCCCTGTTGCACGCTCAGTGCTTTATTTGGTTGAGACGAAAAGGGGCAGAAATGCCGACCATTAACCAGTTGATTCGGCACGGACGCAAGCGTCCGGTTGCTCGTACGAAGGTTCCTGCCATGGAAGCATGCCCGCAAAAGCGCGGCGTGTGCACGCGGGTTTACACCACCACTCCAAAGAAGCCGAACTCGGCCTTGCGGAAAGTCGCACGTGTGCGTCTGACCAATGGTTACGAGGTATCGAGCTACATCCCGGGTGAGGGTCACAACCTTCAGGAACACTCTGTTGTCCTGATCCGCGGTGGACGCGTGAAGGACCTTCCGGGTGTCCGTTACCACATCATTCGCGGCACGCTCGATACGCAGGGCGTTGCAGATCGTCGCCAGCGTCGTTCGAAATACGGCGCCAAGCGTCCTAAGTAAGGGAAGACTCTAATGTCACGTCGTCACCGCGCGGAAAAACGTCCTGTTCTCCCTGATGCAAAGTTCAAGGACACCACCGTTTCCAAATTCATGTCCTGCCTGATGTATGACGGCAAGCGCTCGATCGCCGAAAAGATCGTGTACGGCGCTTTCGACCGCATTCAGGAAAAGTCGGGCAACGAGCCTGTGAAGGTGTTCCACGATGCGCTCGAGAATGTTCGCCCGCAGCTGGAAGTCCGTTCCCGCCGTGTCGGTGGCGCTACCTATCAGGTGCCGGTTGAGGTTCGCAGCGAGCGCGCACAGGCCCTGGCCATCCGCTGGCTGATCGACAGCTCCCGCAAGCGCGGTGAGACCACTATGGTCGCCCGCCTGTCGGCGAGCTTCTGGACGCTGCCAACAATCGTGGCAACGCCGTGAAGAAACGTGAAGACACCCACAAGATGGCAGAGGCCAACCGCGCCTTCTCGCATTACCGCTGGTAGATTCGGCAGGAGATCCCGAACATGTCACGTGACTATACACTCGAGCGTTACCGTAACTTCGGCATCATGGCCCACATTGATGCCGGCAAGACAACGGCAACCGAGCGCATCCTCTACTACACCGGCCGGTCCCATAAGATTGGCGAAGTTCATGATGGCAACGCCACCATGGATTGGATGGAGCAGGAGCAGGAGCGCGGGATCACCATTACATCGGCTGCGACAACCTGTTTCTGGTTCCGCACAGACGATGGCAGCACACCGTCCGGCGACTACACTGGCGACGCCGACGATGCGAAGTTCCGCTTCAACATCATCGACACGCCTGGCCACGTTGACTTCACCATTGAGGTAGAGCGCTCGCTCGCCGTTCTCGACGGCGCGGTATGTGTTCTCGATGCCAACGCCGGTGTCGAGCCGCAGACCGAGACTGTGTGGCGTCAGGCCGACCGTTATTCCGTGCCGCGGATCGTGTTCGTCAACAAGATGGACAAGATCGGCGCCGACTTCTTCAACTGTGTCGATATGATCCGTGACCGTACTGGCGCCATTCCGGCACCGGTTCAGTTCCCGATCGGCGCAGAATCCGAATTTGAGGGCATTGTCGACCTCGTCGAGATGAAGGAATGGGTCTGGAACTCCGAGGATCTCGGTGCCAGCTGGACCGTTCAGGACATCCGCGCAGACCTCGCCGACAAGGCCGCCGAAATGCGTGCCGAGCTTGTCGAGCTTGTTGTCGAGCAGGATGACGACGCCATGGAAGCCTTCCTGGAAGGCGATGAGCCGGATGTAGCAACGCTGCGCCGGCTTATTCGTATGGGCACCCTGAACATGTCGTTTGTTCCGGTTCTTTGTGGCTCTGCTTTCAAGAACAAGGGCGTTCAGCCGCTGCTGAACTCGGTCATCGACTTCCTGCCCGGTCCGCTCGACGTTCCGGCATATACCGGCTTTGCGCCGGGCGACGATACCGAGACCCGCGACATCGAGCGCCGCGCAGACGATGCCGAGCCACTGTCCGGCCTTGCTTTCAAGATCATGAATGACCCGTTCGTCGGTTCGCTCACCTTCCTGCGGATTTATTCCGGGTCCCTGAAGAAGGGTGACAGCATCCTCAACTCCACCAAAGGCAAGCGCGAGCGTGTCGGCCGGATGATGATGATGCACTCGAACAACCGCGAGGAAATCGAGGAAGCGTTTGCAGGCGACATCGTCGCTCTTGCGGGCATGAAGGAAACCACCACCGGTGACACCATGTCCGATCCGACCAAGCCGGTCGTCCTCGAGACCATGACGTTCCCGGATCCGGTGATCGAGATTGCCATCGAGCCGAAGTCCAAGAACGATCAGGAAAAGATGTCGGCTGGCCTGCAGCGCCTTGCCGCTGAGGACCCGTCCTTCCGCGTCAGCTCGGACATCGAGTCCGGACAGACCATCATGAAGGGCATGGGCGAACTTCACCTCGACATCCTTGTTGATCGCCTGAAGCGCGAGTTCAAGGTCGAGGCGAATATCGGTGCCCCGCAGGTTGCCTACCGCGAGACAATCTCGCGCGAGGCCGAGATTGACTACACCCACAAGAAGCAGTCGGGTGGTTCGGGTCAGTTTGCACGCGTGAAGATGATTTTCCGGCCCCGTCCTGAAGGCGGTTACGAGTTCAAGAACTCGGTTGTCGGCGGATCGGTTCCGAGGGAATACGTCCCGGGTGTTGAGAAGGGCCTGTTGCAGGCCAAGGACACCGGCAGCATTGCTGGCTTCCCGGTTATCGACTTTGATGTCGAGCTGATTGACGGCGCCAGCCACGATGTCGACTCATCTGTTCTCGCTTTCGAGATCGCGGCCCGTGCCGCATTCCGCGAAGCGATGCAGAAGGCCGCACCGAAGCTGCTCGAGCCGGTAATGAAGGTCGAGGTGCTCACCCCTGAAGATTACATGGGCGATATCATCGGTGATCTGAACAGCCGCCGTGGCCAGGTGGGTGGCATGGACCAGCGTGGTAATGCACGCGCCATCGACGCGATGGTGCCGCTTGCCAACATGTTCGGCTACATCAACACCCTCCGTTCGATGAGCCAGGGCCGCGCCCAGTATTCGATGCAGTTTGACCACTATGAACAGGTACCGCAGGCCGTGGCTGACGAAGTCCGCGCTAAGATGGCCTGAAGAAGCTAAGACAGACAGGAGACAGAGACGATGTCCAAGGAAAAGTTTGATCGTTCCAAGCCGCATGTGAACATTGGCACGATTGGCCATGTTGACCACGGCAAGACGACACTGACGGCAGCGATCACGAAGGTGATGGCAGAGGCTGGTGGCGCCGAGTTTCAGGCGTATGACCAGATTGACAAGGCACCTGAAGAGCGTGCCCGCGGCATCACCATTTCGACGGCGCATGTCGAGTACGAGACCACGAACCGTCAC
>JAKMFG010000169.1 GCA_022425565.1 Alphaproteobacteria bacterium | reverse complement strand
ATACGTTCCTCGGTCCGGTCCCAGTCCGGCGTCCAGGCATAGTCCGACGGGTAGATGTCTGTCGTCACACGTTCCTCGAACCCATGCATCTGGTCAGGTCCAACAAAGTGCATTTTTCCAGATAAACAAGTGCGATAACCCATTAACTTAAGGTAATGAGCGAATGTCGGAACAGATGCCGAGAATTCCGACGCATTGTCATAGGCGCCGATCCGCGAGATCAGCTGGCCGGACATGAAACTGAAGCGTGACGGCGCGCAGAGCGGCGAGTTGCAATAGGCGGAATCAAACCTCATGCCGCGGTCTGCCAGCGCATCGATATGGGGTGTCTTTACAACCGGGTGTCCATAGGCACCGGTAAATTGCGGGGCCAACTGATCTGCCATGATCAAGACGATGTTGGGGGCGCGGCTGCCTTTGGTCATGGGGTAGTCCTCTGCACGTCATTTACCAGAAAACTCTGGTCCTATCGCAACGCCTGTATTTGTACATTTTCGACAGCAATTTGGCTCTCTGTCCCTCGTGATACCTCAGGCTTTGGCCATTTCAGAAACATCATCCGTCAGGGCGACGATTACACCGGCCGACAAAATCACAAGAACCCCGATCCATTGGGCGAATGACAACAGTTCGCCAAGGAAAAGCATGGCCGAAATCACGGCCACAAGAGCCTCCGACAGCATCAGGATACCAACCCGGCCCGGCGACATATATTGCATGATCCTGATGATCATCAGGAAGGTCGACATAAAGACAAGTATGCCGAACACAGCCCCCATCAACGCTGCCTTTCCATTGGCGGCCATGTCGGGCATGTCTGTTCCCAGGATCAGGATTGCCGCACCGGTGATCAGGGTGCCACAGACATATTGCGCCATCGTCGCACTCTTGTAGTCGGCCTCAGGAAAGCGGCGCAGCGCCACTGTTCCCATGCCCCAGAAAACACCGGACAGCAGGCCAAGAAGGTCCACCTTCTCAAGCTGCATCTCGATCGGATTGATTTGCATCACAAGGCAACAGCCAAGGGTCGCAATCGCAATTGCGCCCCACCGACGAATGCCGGGACTTTCACCAAGAAAGACCATGCCAAGCAGCGTCGACCAGATCGGGGTCAGATAGAACAGCACAGTGGTTTTGCTGACCGACCCTACAAGCAATCCGACGGCATAGAGCGTGTATCCCATGCCGATGCACATGCCGGACATCAAATAGACCGACCAGAAGGCGCGCTGTCGCATCAGTGACGGTGCATACAGGCAAGCCAGAAACAGCGCCGGCATCGTCGTGAACCAGAAATGCACCCACAGTGGCGCGACCCCATTTGATTCGGTCAGGCGCATCGGCACCCATAGCAGACCCCACATAGACGAGGCCGCGAACACCATGATCGAAGCTGTTCGCTGGCTATGCTGCTTGGAGAGAAAATCTATCATCAACTGGTCCCGTCACCTTCTTCCACATTCGTGACAGTCCCGGGCCTGCCGGTCAATCCAGGATCCCGGCAACGGACACAAAGGCTGGCCGTTAAATACGCAAGCGAATTTGCCCTATGTTCAACAACAAAAATTATGTGCAGGATAAAACCAAGGATTCTTAAAGATCCATCGACGGCAGCCCAGCTGCAGCACAACTGAAGGAAACAAGGGGAAGAAACAATGAAAACAGCAAAAGGTCTGCTTGGCGCAGCTGTGATCGCTGCCAGCATTGCAAGCCTGCCGGCAAATGCGCTCGAAATGGGCGCCACCGACAAGGCCATCAAACTGGCAATCAACGAATGGACTGGCCAGCATCTGTCGACCCGTGTCGCGGGCGCCATCCTCGAGCGTGCCGGATACGCCGTGGAATATGTGACGGCCGGTTATGGCCCGCAGTTCATCGCGCTTGGCGAAGGCGACCTGCATGCAACGCTCGAAATCTGGACCTCCAATGCGCCCGGCCAGTTCAATGAGGCCGAGGCAGCAGGCAAGGTTGTCGATATTGGCGGTCTTGGCCTTGATGCTCGTGAGGGTGTTCTCTACCCGATTCACATGAAGGAAATCTGCCCGGGCCTGCCCGACTGGGGGGCGCTGAACGCCTGCGCCGACAAGTTTGCGTCGGTCGAGACCCTGCCAAACGGGCGTCTTCTCGATTATCCGGCTGACTGGGGTTCGCCCGGCAAGGACCGGTTCGAGGCGATGGGCATGAACTTCACCGCTGTTCCGGCCGGTTCTGAAGGTGCGCTGATCACCGAACTGGAAGCATCAATCGCAAAGAAGTCGCCACTGGTCATGACTTTCTGGCAGCCGCATTGGGCGCTTGCCGAATACGAGACCGAGTGGGTGGCCCTGCCGGCCGGCACCGAAGAGTGCTACAACGACCCGTCATGGGGCGTGAACAAGTCGGCCACCGGCGACTGCGACTTCAGCCCGACCCGCATCTTCAAGGTGACTTGGGCCGGCTTCAACGACACCTGGCCTGCCGCCGGCGACATCCTGGCGAACTACACGCTTGAGGCCGGTGCCCAGCAGCAGATGATGGCCGCTGTCGACGGACGCGGTGAGGACATCAACGCCGTCGTCGCAGCACATATCGATGCCAATGCGGCGGCTGTCGACGCGCTGATCAGCGCCGCCAAGTCGCGCTAGACATCACAAACCAAGGGGGCGCGGCAATATTCTGCCGGGCCCCTCTTCCTTTTACGGCAAGTTTCAAGCGGGGCCCTGCATCATGCCGGAGGCATCCAGAACCGAACCCAAAATTCGCTGTCACGGCCTGTGGAAGGTCTTTGGCGATGCCGCCGAGACGGCCTGTGCGCGCCGTGGTGGTGGCACTGCCATCGAAGAGGCCCTGGCCGGCACCGACGCCATCATCGGGGCGAGTGACGTCAATCTTGAAATTGCACCTGGCGAGCTGTTTGTGATCATGGGGCTGTCGGGCTCCGGAAAATCAACTGTGCTGCGGTGCATTGCCCAGCTGCAACGCCCGTCAGCCGGCGAGGTCTGGCTCGACGATGCGAACCTCGCCAGTATGCCCGAGGCGCAGCTGATGGATATCCGGCGCCACCGGATGGGCATGGTGTTCCAGAATTTTGGCCTTGTCCCGCATTTTACAGCACTTCAGAACATCGCCTTCCCGCTGAAGGTACGCGGCGAGCCAGCCGAGCAATGCGCGGCCAAGGCCAATGAGATGCTCGATCTCGTCGGACTTAACGGCCGCGGCGACGCCTACCCGTCGGAGCTGTCCGGCGGCCAGCAGCAGCGCGTCGGAATCGCCCGTTCGCTTGCCGTCGATCCTGAAGTCTGGCTGCTTGACGAGCCTTTCAGCGCGCTTGACCCGCTGATCCGCAAGCAGCTGCAGGACGAATTGCTGGAGCTGCAGGCGCGGCTCCAGAAAACAATCCTTTTTGTGACACATGACTTTTCCGAGGCTGTCCGTCTCGCCGACCGCATCGCCATCATGCGCGACGGCCGGATTATCCAGCAAGGCCGTGCCGCCGAATTGTTGATGAATCCGGCGGATGACTATGTCAGCCGATTTGTCGGCGATGTCTCGCGGCTTCAGGTGCTGAAACTTGGCGACATCATGCAGCCTTCGGGCCGGGCCGTTTCCGGCGCGCCAAAAATGCCGGCCAGCCTGTCTATCGAGGATATGCTGCTCACCACAGGCGGTGATGTGTCCACCATCAATGTGATCGACAGCAACGGGCGTGTCACCGGCCGGATCGACCGCGCTCAGGCGATTGAGACCGTCAGAAACGCAACCCCGGGGCAGACCGGGTGAGCGGCGCGACAACAAGCCTCGACACCAGCCTGTCTCTTGATACAGCGAGGCGCGCTGCCCTCGCCCTTCTGGTTCTTCTTGGCATAGCCGCCATCATCATGCCTGAACGCCTGCCGGCGCTTGTGGCATCGCCGCTAGCCGGAAGCGATGCCATCGCTGCTGCCATCAATGGCGGGATCGACTGGTTCGTCGCGGTCTTTAAACCAGCCCTGAGAGCAGTTGCAGCTGGCCTTGACCAGGCGGTTCGCGGGTTGCAGAAAATCCTGCACGCCACGCCATGGCTCTTTATCGTTATCGCGGTGACCTGGCTGGCATGGCGGCTCAAGGGAATTGGCCTTGCCGCCTTGTGCGGAACGGCTGTCCTGTATATGGCGCTGTCGGGATACTGGCTGAAATCCATGAACACGCTGTCGATGGTCGGTGTAGCCGTGCCGCTAGCGCTTGCCGTCGGGTTCGGGCTCGGCGTTCTGGGTGCAAAATCGAGGCGCGCCAATGCGGTAATTCAACCCACGCTTGACCTGATGCAGACGATCCCGACCTTTGCCTATCTTGCGCCGCTGGTGGTGCTGTTCGGATTCGGCCCGGTTCCCGGGGTTCTTGCCAGCATGATCTATGCAGCGCCGCCGATGACCCGCAATGTGCTGCTGGGGCTGCAATCGGTGCCGCAGGAACTTCGCGAAGTGTCTTCCATGTCTGGAACGACACCGTGGCAGCGCTTCTGCCATATCGAGCTTCCCTGCGCCAAGCAGCAGATCCTTGTCGGCATCAACCAGCTGGTCCTGGCCAGCCTGTCGATGGTTATCATCGCCGCCGTCATCGGCGGTTTTGACGATATCGGGCGGGAGGTACTCGTTGCGACCAACAAGGGGTCTGCACGCTTCGGACAGGCCCTTGCCGCCGGCATTGTCATTGTCCTGCTGGCCGTCGTCATCGACAGGCTGACCCGCGCCGCAGCAACGCGGCGCGAGGCCGTTGGACGGAAAACTGGCAGGCGAGCCATCCCCGTCCTGTGGCAGCTGGCCGGACTGGCTATAGTACTTGCCGCCAGCATCGCGCTGAAGACCTATGCCGACATAATCGCCGTTGCCAGCGCCATCTTCTTCCGGCTCGGCGAGGTTGCGGTAAATGGCTGGCTGCAAGATTTCATCGCGACCCACGGCATAACGCTGGATGCGATCAAGAAGACCGCGCTCATGTATCTGCTGCTGCCGCTTCGTATCGGCCTGACCAAAGCTGTCTTGCCGATCACCTGGGGATTCACCTTTACCCCGGCGATGCAGACGGTCTACCTGCTGACCGTGCTTGCGGGGACGGCATGGCTTGCCTGGAGAGGCCGAACAACGGCTGCCAGCTTGCTTCTGTCTGTCGGGCTGATCTCCTATTGCGGGTTCAGCTACATGCCTTGGTGGGTGATGTTCGCTGGGGTTTGCTGGCTGGCATGGCGGCATGCGGGGTGGCGTTTTGCGCTGGTCGCCTGCGCCATGATGCTTGCCATCACCCTGACCGGGCATTGGCAGGGCGCACTCTATTCGGTCTATTTATGTTCGGCCGCAATCCTTGTATGCCTGCTGATTGGCTGCCCTCTCGGAATCCTTGCCGCGAAGTCCGATATCGTATCTGGCATCCTGCGGCCGATGAACGACACGCTGCAGTCCATCCCGCTCTATATCTTCCTGATCCCGGCGGTCGCCCTGTTCCAGGTGAATGAATTCTCTGCCCTTGTCGCGATCGTGCTTTATGCCATCGTGCCGCTGATCCGCTATACCGAACACGGGCTGCGGCATGTGCCGCCAACGCTGGTAGAGGCGGCGCGTGCAAATGGCTGCTCGCCGTTGCAGAGATTGCTGATGATCGAGCTGCCGGTGGCGCGCCCGGCGATCCTTCTGGGGCTGAACCAAACGGTTCTGTTCGCGCTTGCCATGCTGATCATCGCGGTATTGGTGGGCGCGCGGGGTCTTGCCGAACAGGTGAATATCGGTCTTCGTGATGCCGATACAGGACTTGGAATGACCGCCGGATTGTCGATGGCTTTCATCGCCATCATCGCCGACCGTGTCCTTCGCGGTTATGCGAACTCTCTTGGCACAACCGAGATCAAGGACTAGCTGCGGACAATCGAGCCGGGCGCGATTGTCGGCGCTGCCGCGTTCAGCGTGTCACGGGCGAAACCGGCCGCAGCCTTGTAGCGTGCCATGAATTCCTCACGCTCGTCCCGCGATACGACAGCGTCGATATCGTCAAATTCGCCACCACACCGGTCATTCACAAGGTTCAGCAGACCAAACGGCCCTGCCCCGCGATTGCGGAGTACAACCTCTGATACAGGGCCGCACAGCTGGTCATTATAGGCTGCAAGGGCCGCAGCCGTGACGCCATGTTCGATGAATTTCGCACCAAGGATCCTGGCGTCGATGATAGCCTGACTCGCGCCGTTTGATCCGGTCGGATACATCGGGTGCGCCGCATCGCCCATCAGCGCTACCGGCCCGTCGACCCATGTCGGCACCGGATCACGGTCGATCATCGGGTTCTCATAGGCCGCATCGGCCCCCCGGATCAATGCCGGCGCATCAAGCCAGTCATAGGTCCAGTCTTCAAAATAATGGATGAAATCATCGATCTCGACGCGGTTGTACCAACCGGTACGGTCCCGCGCCGAAGGATCGTCATAGGTAACCTCGGCAATCCAGTTTATCAGGGCCAGCCCGGTGTCCGGGTCCGGCGCAGATATCGGATAGATCACCATTCTGTGACGATGGTCGCCAAGCCCGATAAAAGAAGATCCGGTGCGCACCGCACGCGCCAGAGACGTGCCGCGCCACAGGATCGCGCCACCCCAGTGGATCGGCGGTTGGTCGGGATGCATCTGCGCCCTGATCGCTGAATGGATGCCGTCAGCCCCGATCAGCAGACGGCCGGTCACCTCGTCAGCCCCGTCCCTGGTGTCCAGCGATACGGCAACGCGTCCGTCATCGAGGACCCGGTATGCCGTCGCCCGCGCGCCGAGCCGGATGGACGCATCACCCGCCAGATTGCGGAAGCGCTGGTAAAGCGCCATATGAAACTGGCCGCGATGCGCCGCATATTGTGGCCAGTGATAACCGGCAAATGTGCCGCGCGGTTCAGCATAGATTTCCTGCCCCTGACGCCCGACAAGCGCCCATTCACGCGCCGCCACCCCGAAGCCGTCCATATCCTCTGCTGTAAAGCCGAGATCCATCAGTTCGCGCACGGCATTGGGCTGCAGATTGATGCCGACGCCGAGCGGCTTCAACTCGGCCACCTGCTCGATCACGAGGCAGGGCACGCCGATCTGGTGCAGGGTCAGCGCAGCGGCAAACCCGCCGATCCCGCCACCAGCAATAATGACGCGATCATCGGACATGGCACGCCTCCCTTGGCATCGGACGCCTATTCATTCGACCCGCAGATCACATCGATGACCGCATCGGTCACTTCGGCCGTGGTGGCGCTGCCGCCGACATCGGGTGTCGTGATCCCGGCCGCACAAACCTTTTCGATGGCCTTCATCAGTCGCGCCGAGGCATCCGCCTCGCCCAGATGATCCAGCATCTGACAGGCCGTCCAGAATGTGGCGACCGGATTGGCGATGCCTTTGCCGGTGATGTCAAAGGCGGACCCGTGGATCGGCTCGAACATCGAGGGATAGCGCCTTTCTGGATCTATATTGGCCGTGGGCGCCACACCGAGGCTGCCGGCCAGCGCACCGGCAAGGTCGGACAGGATATCGGCATGCAGATTGGTGGCGACAATGGTGTCGAGGCTTTCAGGGTTCAGCGTCATCCGCACTGTCATAGCGTCGACAAGCATCTTGTCCCAGCTCACATCGGGGAATTCGGCAGCAACCTCGGCCGCGATCTCGTCCCACATCACCATGCCATGCCGCTGTGCGTTGGATTTGGTCACAACGGTCAGCAACCTGCGCGGGCGCGCCTGCGCCAGGCGGAAGGCGAAACGCATGATGCGGGTTACGCCCACACGAGTGAAAATAGCGGTCTCGGTCGCCACTTCCTCGGGCAGGCCGCGATGCGCACGCCCGCCATGACCGGCATATTCCCCTTCTGAATTCTCGCGAACGATCACCCAGTCCAGATCACCGGGCCCCTTGTCCTTGAGCGGTGCGGAAATGCCGGGAAGAATTCGTGTGGGACGAACATTGGCATATTGGTCAAACCCCTGACAGATTGGAAGCCGAAGGCCCCACAGCGTAATGTGGTCGGGCACATCGGGCGCGCCGACCGCACCAAAGAAAATTGCGTCATGGGCTTTCAGGCTGTCGAGGCCATCTTCCGGCATCATCCTGCCATGCGCCTTGTAATAGTCAGACCCCCAGTCATAGGTCGTGACATCACAGGAAAAGCCACCGTCACGCCCGGCAACGGCTTGCAGCACCCGAACACCAGCATCGATCACTTCGGGCCCGATGCCATCGGCGGGAATGGCCGCAATCTTGTAATTTTGCAATGGTATGGCCTTTCTTCACAGAACACTGACAGGCGTTGGTAAAAGCCTGTCCAATTTAGCAGTAAGCTACAGCATCGGGAACCATCATCTATTCAACTCGAGCGCCTGTGGCTAAGGTCGTGCATGGCCTGATTCCCGTCAGGCGCAATCTGATCATGGAGTTCAGTCTTGTTACCCGAACCAACCCTGCGGCATGTCGCCGATTTCGACATTGATCTGGACCCGATTAGCGAGATGGGTGATGGCCGCGCAGGCAAGCGACGGATCATCCCGATTGTGGGCGGGCGCATCACCGGCCCTGAATTCACCGGGGAAATTCTCAATGTCGGCGCTGACTGGCAGACAATCTTCAGCAGCGGTGTGGCCGAATTGGATACGCGCTATGCGTTCCGCACGGAGGACGGTGCGGTGATCGAGATCATCAATTTCGGCTACCGGCATGGACCCAAGGACGTGATGCAGCGTGTTGCTACCGGCGAGGATGTCGATCCGTCGAGCTATTACATGCGCACGCATGCACGGCTTGAAACCGGACATCCAAAATATGAATGGGTCAACAAAACCCTATTCCTCGGCGTTGGTGGAAGGCTGAAGTCAAGCGTAAGATTATCTTTGTATGCCATTGATTAGCATCGTTTAATCCCAGCTCTGCAAGTCAAGGTCATTATCTGGACTCTTGAATTGCCACTCGGGCCCTCCCCCTCACAGCATTGCCTGCAATTGCCTGCCTGCTATTGCCTGCCTGTACCGTCAATTGAAATCATAGAAACTGCTCTGCGGATGAAAGTTCAGCCAGGCACGGATATATTGCTTGTAGCTCTGAATCCGCGCCAGCGCCTTGCCCTTCATCTTGCCTTTCGTGCACCTTCCGAAACGGTCCCAGCTTGACCCGGTGCTGATGTCCTTGAAGCCGTCACCGGCAGCCTCGAAGTCAAGAACGGTCCCGTCAACTTTGCGGCTGTAGACAAAGGCAGAACTTCCCTCTTTGTCGGTCACGGCCAGCACCGCTTCGCCGTTTGCCTCGTCATTCACAAGCTGTGCCTTCACCAGCTGGTTCCAGTCATAGGCACGGCCGACGCCATCGACCTCGATCCCGACAACAAGTGGCGGTGAGGCATGCATATGCCAGCCCGGAAGGCTGATCTCGTAATTGAGAAGAGCGGTCCTGACGGCATACTGCTTCCTGAAGACCGGATCATATTGCAGAACAAGGCTATCAGGATACTTGGCAAGCCAGTTGCCGAGACTCATCTGCTCGCACGGCATATCTTCCATCTGCCGTCCCTTGAGCGCCCCCTTGATGGCATCACCGACTTCCTGTCGCCACCAGGAACCGGTGGTATGGTCGCGGAAGGTGGCGTTGAAGTTAACGGCCCCGACAAGGGTGAATTCCAGAGCCTTGCCATCAACCTCACGATCGTAGATGCGCCCGCTGTTGCACAGGCCGCAATAGGTCGGCCAGATGGCCTTTCCGCCGACCTCGTCAGCAATCTGGTGATGGTAATAGAGCATGTTCACCGGGAACGCCTTCTGCTCGCCATCATGATCGATGCCGAGGATCTGCTCATCCAGACCCACTTCGTTGCCGGCAGCCTTTTCGAACCGTTTCTGGGTGATTGGCAGGAATTTGAGCCTGCCGACCCAGTATCTGTTGAAAAGCCAATAGAAAAAGCCCCAGAGCGCACCGATAACAATGCCGCCCGGCACCACGGCCATACGGCTCTCTGCCGGGATCGAGACAAACATCCAGACAAGCACGGCAACGAAGGCAATCCTGAAAAACAGGATGCTCGACCACATGAAGTGGGCAAGATCCATCTGCCAGGAAAAACGCTGAAGCACAGGTGGAGTGCCGTTGGCGCTCAATCCCTTGATCAGTTCCAACACGGCCAGTGCCGCAAATGTCATGAGAAAATATCCGGTCATTCTTGTCTCCCCTGCAGGTCAGTCGGTCAGACGTCCCCGCCTTGTTCTCCTGCCTGTTGTTCCAGCTCCTTTGCGGACTGGATGTAATAATGGCGTGTTGGGCAGTTGATCTGGCCAACTGCATGCTCGCGCAGCACGTCTGCCTTGGCCAGGCGGGCCCGGCCGGCCTCATGTTCAATCTGGATCAGCCTGTCCAGCAGTTGCAGCGCCCACTGGAAGTCGCTGTCCGCTCGTGCCTTGCCAATCTCGGTCCAGACCGCCTCAACGCCACCGGCAAGCCGGATAACGCGTTCCGCCTCCTCTGCCGGCGCCAGCGCCCCTAGCGATGTCGGATTGCCGTCAAACCAACCCATTGTTCCCACGAAATACGCCCTGACGGCGAAATCTACACGCCCATAATACTCACGAAGATGTGGTTTTTCAGCTAGTTCTGGCGGCAATTTAACACTGTGTGCCAGCTCTTCGATGGTCAGGCCACGGTCCATGCCTTGGCGGGTGGCCGTCACGACATGCCTGATCGCGTCGCGATAGTCGGTCAGAACAGATTGAATTTCTGATGTGCCAAAGACAGGCCTTGTATGTCCCGGGCCAAGCACCGCAGGCTCGAATGCCATCAGCAGATCCATTGTATCCGCCCAGGTATCGAACTCGCGATATGCAGTTCCACGAATGGCGTAGAGATTTGGGAAAGACCGGTAGAAATTGTCACAGGATAACAGGATTTTGCGCTCCGGATACCAGACCACCATATGGTCGGGCGTTTCCCCTGGTGCCATGACAAGCTCGAGGTCAATGCCTGACAAGGTCACCCGCGTCCGGTCTTCAGAAATCAGACGCGTCGCCGGAAGCATGCCGGCACCCATTCCCTGAAGCGGCCTGTCGCCGGGGCCGACGCCGATGCCGATAATCTCTTCCGGATAGGACAGGCCGATTCCAAACTGACGCTTGGTGCGTGCCTGCATCGCAAGCTTTGCACGCGGATGCGGCGTATCTTCAATCAGGGGGTCCTCTGAACCCTTGGCGCTTGTGATGACTTCAGGCGAGTCATCCCCTGCGAAGACGGATGCTCCGGAAACATGGTCACGATGCGAATGTGTGAGAATGATATTCGCCACCGGCTTGTCGGTGATCTTGCGAAATTCAGCAAGAATGTTGGATGCCGCCGCAGTTGTTTCGGTCGTATCGATGATCGTGACCGATTCATCGCCAACGATCATGTAGACATTCGATGCCGCAAACCCGAAGGCCATGAAGACATTGTCGGCCAGCGGGATGATTTCCCGGGAAAAATATTCAGGATGCTGTTTCAGTTCAGGATGCATGGCAGCACGCCTCCCTTCGGGGCAGAGGTTGAGCCTGGCCTCATTTCTTTGACCAGCCCAGATTGATCGGGTGCGCCTTGCGCTGTTCCTCGGCGCCGCCGACATGCTTTCCGGGCTCCCAGCCTACAGGGCGCAGAACCTCATTGGCAAAATCGATGGATTCCTGGTCCGTGACTGTGGCGATGGTGTCATTCCAGCGGTTCAGATAGCCACCGACAGCGATCACAGCGAGGATTTCGATGACCTGTATTTCAGAGAAATGCTCGCGCATTTCTGCAAAATTTTCCGGCTCGGTGGCGTTAGGAGTTGCACCAGCAGCCATGGCAAGCCGCAGGGCAGCGCGCTCGGCATCGGTAAACAGGTCAGAGGTCTCGAAACTCCACAGATGCTGGATTTTCTCGTCTGAAACGCCGATTTTGTGGAGATGGAAGGCCCCGTGAGACTGACAGTGGCGACAGCCGCTCGAAAGGCTGGCGACGGTAAAAACAAGCTGTTTCAGCTCACCTGACACCTCGCGCTCCGGGAATACGAGCTGGATCATCTTGTTCCAGGTTTCACGAAGCTCAGGCCAGTGGCCCATCTCGAAATTCTGCCTGTTCTCGTAATCCACGTCTGACATTCTTCCCTCCGTTTTGTCTGAACTGATCAGAGCCCTGTCAGCCCTCTGCCGTCGGCAATGGCACCCGGTCGGCAACAGCGATTTCCATTTCAGCCAGTAACTCTGTCATCTCGGCCCTGACGGCTGCATGGCCGGCGTCGTTCCAAAGGTTTGTCATTTCGCCGGGGTCGACTTCCAGATCAAACAGCTCGTTCTTGCATTTGCCGAGATACATGGACAACCGCCACCGGCCGCGAATGACGGTGTGAACGCGAGGCCGTATACCAAAAGCTTCCTGCGTGCGCTGCGTTTCGTACTGGATATGCACAGCGTCACGGCCTGTGCCACCGGCAACCGCCATGACCTGCCCCTGCATGCCTATGGCAGGCTCGATCCGGGCATGTTCCAGGATGGTGGTGCCAATATCATGGGTCTGGGCCAGCTCCTGTGTTTCCTCGCCGCTTGCGCCATTCGGGTCAGACCAGATGAAGGGAACATGGGTCAGGGTGTCGTACTGTTCAGCCCCCTTGAACAGCAGCCTGTGGTCGCCAAGATGATCGCCATGGTCCGAGGTGTAGATCTGCACCGTCCGGTCGGCGACGCCGGCATCCTGTGCAGCATCACGAACACGGCCGACAGCATCGTCGATCATCGCGATCATGCCGCATGTCAGCGCCTGGGCTTCCTGCGCCTCACGTTCAGAAACCGCCACGGAATAACCTGAACGCTGGCCGAGTGACGAATCTGCGGCACGGTCTCTCTCGGCGATCTTCACATATTCAGGGGGGTCCCAGTCATCGTCAGTGTAAGCTGCCGGGACAGGCATATCCTCCGGCTTGTACATGTCCCAGTATCTGCCGGGCGGCGTAAACGGATGATGCGGGTCAGGAAAGGACACCATCAGGAAGAACGGCTCGGGATTGCCCTTTCGGGCCGCCAGCCATTCGCATGCCTGGTTGGCGATATAGCTGGTCGAGTAATGCTCTTCGGGAACCTTTGTCCGGATCGCCTGCGGACATGAATAATCATGCGGGAACTGGTTGTCGCGCGACCGGAGGTCGAGCACATCGGGCGCCACCTGTTTAAGATGAAGTTCGTGATCTCCGCCTGTATTGAACCCGTGACGCAATACGGAAACATATTCTTCAAAACCGTAAAACGGCTTGGGCACATCCGGGCTTTCAGTCTGGTAAAAGCTGTCCTGCTCGTACTTGTAGCGCGCATCGTCAAGGTCTGAACGAACGGCCTCGGCCAGATCTGCAGGCGGTTTTTCAAACCCGTCACGTTCCACCGGCGGATCAAGCTTCACTGGCCAGCTTGTGACCGTCTGAAGGTGGCTCTTGCCAATCAGTGCCGTGTCATAGCCTGCTGCACGGAGCAAATCGACAAAAGTCACATTGTCATGCGACAGAGGAATTCCAAGCGAACGGACCCCGTGGCTTGACGGCATGCGGCACGTCACAAGACTGGCACGGTTGGGCATGCAGACCGGTGAAGACACATAGAATTTCTTGTGGTTGACACCTTCTGCGGCCATGGCGTCGATATGCGGGGTACGCAGCACCGGATGACCGTTACAGCCAAGATAGTCGAAGCGCTGCTGGTCCGTGATGAACAGGATGTAGCTTGGCCGGTCGGTCATGCGGCACCGGCTTTCTTGCCGATCGGAGCACCAGGTGCGCCCCCTTGTCTGCTCTGCAGCTTGTGCCAGATGATGATCCCGATGCCCCCCGCAACCGCGACTCCGTAAACCTCGACAGGTTTCGCCATGATCATCACCGCCAGAACAATCCGGATGGCGATATGCAATGCGCCGAGCGGCTTGTTGTCAAACGCAGCCATGGCGCTTGATACCAGGTAGAGCGCCAACGCAAGCCGTGCGATCAGCAACACAAGCCAGCCAAGATCGATGGTGCCGTCATGACCGGGCAAAAAGGCACCGCTCGACGGGTCAATCACCGCCTGGTTGATCAGCAGGAGTTCAGGATAAATCGCGAATACAAACGGGATGGTAAACATCACAATGCCGGATTTCACTGCAGAAAACCCGGTCCTCATCGGGTCGGCATTGGTAATAG
>JAKMFG010000154.1 GCA_022425565.1 Alphaproteobacteria bacterium | reverse complement strand
TCCGTGCTCGTCGCCGGCCTCTGCCGCCATTTCAGCAATGCCGGGCTGCGCTTGCGCCCGTTCAAGCCACAGAACATGTCCAACAATGCCGCGGTTGCAGCGGATGGTGGCGAGATCGGCCGGGCGCAGGCGATGCAGGCACGCGGGTGCCGCGCCCCGACGTCGGTGCATATGAACCCGGTGCTGCTGAAGCCCGAGAGCGAGACCGGATCGCAGGTGATCGTCCAGGGCAAGCGTTTCGGCAGCATGCGCGCGCGCGAATATGGGTCCCACAAGGCGGAGCTGCTGCCACGTGTGCTGGAGAGTTTTGACATTGTCGGTCGCGATGCCGATTTGGTGATCGTCGAGGGCGCGGGAAGCCCGGCCGAGGTCAATCTTCGCGGGGGTGATATCGCCAATATGGGTTTCGCCGTCGCCGCCGATGTGCCGGTGGTAATGATTGGTGACATTGACCGTGGCGGCGTGATCGCCAGCCTTGTCGGGACGGATGCGGTTCTCGACGAGGTGGATCGCGCATTGATCAAGGGGTTCCTGATCAACAAGTTTCGCGGCGACACCACCCTGTTTGCCGAAGGGATGACAATTATTGAGCGGGCCACGGGCTGGCAGGGCGTCGGCATTCTGCCCTGGTTCCCGCAGGCGCGGTTCCTGCCGGCCGAGGATATTCTGGATATCAAGGGTAAGTCCGGTGATGCGCGCGACGGCGCGCCGATCCGCATCGCCGTGCCGGTGCTGCGGCGTATCGCCAATTTCGACGATCTGGACCCGCTTGCCGGCGAGCCGGATGTGGATGTGGTGCTCGTCGAAGCAGGTGATGTGATTCCCGCAGATGCCGATCTCATTCTGCTGCCGGGCTCGAAATCCTCCATTTCCGACCTGGCGTTCCTTCGCGATCAGGGCTGGGACATCGACATCGCGGCACATTTGCGGCGTGGCGGCATGGTGATGGGGCTGTGTGGCGGATACCAGATGCTGGGAACGAAGCTGGATGATCCGGACGGTGTCGAGGGGCCGGCCGGCGAGACGCCCGGGCTCGGTCACCTGGTGGTCGAGACGGTGCTTGCCGGTGACAAGCGGTTAACGCAGGTTACGGCACATGCCAACGCGCTCGACCTGCCGGTCAGGGGGTATGAAATCCATATGGGACGCACCGGCGGACTGGATTGTGACAGACCGTTCCTGACGCTTGATGGCAGGCCGGAGGGGGCAGTCTCGGCCGATGGCGCGGTGATCGGCACCTATCTTCACGGCATTTTTGTCGATGACGGGTTCCGCCGTGCCTTTCTCGACAGCCTTGCCGCCCGGCGTGGCCGCGAGGGTGCGTTCGGCAAAGTGGATTTTGATGCACGGGTCGATGCGACCCTCGATGAGCTTGCCACGCATATGGCGGCGCATCTTGATCTCGACGCGTTTGCCAGGATTGCCGGCCTCTAGAGAAGAACTGCCGGCAGGATCAGCAACGCGAACAGCAGTTGCGCCATGATCAGTACCTGCAGCGCGGCGCGTATGGCGCTGGCATCCGCTTCACCGCCGCCTTCATTAAAGCGCCGCGCCTGCCTGATTCGGTTTCCGTACCGCCGTGGCCCGGCAAGCCAAACATTGATCGCGCCCGCCATTGCGGCTTCCGGCCAGCCGGCATTCGGCGAGGCATGATGCCTGCCGTCGCGCATCATCGAACCAAGCGCTGCGGTGCCTCGTCCGTTCAGCATCGCCGACCCGCAGATCAAAAGGGCCGTGAGGCGCGCCGGTATCAGGTTCATGACATCATCTATCCGTGCCGCGCCGCAGCCAAAAGCCCGGTATTTCGCATTGCGATAGCCAATCATGCTGTCCGCAGTATTTACCATTTTATAGGCAAGTAGTCCCGGAAGACCGCCGACCAGAAACCACAGCGCCGGTGCGATCACACCGTCCGAAAGGTTTTCTGCGCCAGTCTCGATCGCCGCCCGGGCGATGTCGCCCTTTTTCATCGATTTCGTATCTCGCCCGACGATCATGGCGACAGCGGTGCGGGCCGCCGCGATGCCTTCACCCATGGCCGTTGCCACAGCGCGGATATGCTCGTCGAGCGAGCGTGCCGCCAGCAGCACCGCCACAACAATGCAGGCCACCACAGGCCCGCCGAAAGACAGCCCCCAACCGATGATGGCTGCCAGCACAACAAGGATCACAATGGCCAGAATGCCGCGCACCTGCCGGGATTTGCCGGTGACACCGCGTCTTTTGTTCAGGCGTTTGTCCATAAAGGATATGGCGCGCCCGAACAGCACCACCGGATGCGGTACACGGCGCCACAATATGTCAGGCTCACCGACAAGCCAGTCAATGGCCAGAGCGGCAAGAAGGACTGCCGTGCGCGCCGCGAGAACGGCAGCTGTGACATCAAGAATGGGTTCCCAGTCAATCATCGTCGGTATAATTCAACTTTGGTCGCTTGCGTGCAATTCCATTTGGGGTTTGCCGTTACTATTTAGGTAAGGTCGGTGGACTTGGCGACAAGATGAAAACGACCCCGGTGCGGTGGACCCCTTCAGGGCACCCATTCCGGGCCTCGGACCAGAGACATGAACAAGACGTTTCCTGCGTCTGGTCTCCGTTTTCATCACTCCTTGCCACCGTAGACGCGATAACAGTGCACATATCGCAAGGAAGAGATGATGCAAGCCTTTTGTTCGATCAGCCTGCGGGTGATTACCGGACCCGCCATTACCACCATTATCCTCGTGCCAGCAACGGCGCAGGCCCATTGGGGCCATCTTGGCGAACTCGCCGGGCATGGTCACTGGATTGCTGCCGGTCTTGCTGCGGCTGCAGCGGTGACGGTTGCGGGGCTGGCAATTACCCGCCCGCGCAAAGAGTGCGAAGCCGCAGACGAGGCCGTGCCTGAGGAAGCTGAAACGAACGGAGAGCAGTCACATGCATGATGCAGCCCCCAAATATGGTGTGATGATCTGTGGCCACGGGTCGCGGTCGAAATCTGCCGTGACCGAATTCGCCGTTCTGGCGGAAAAGCTGGCACCGATGTTCCCTGACTGGCCTGTCGAATACGGCTATCTGGAATTCGCCACCCCGGTGATCAAGACCGGCCTCGACAAGCTGCGAGAGCAAGGTGTGAACCATGTGCTGGCAGTGCCGGGCATGCTGTTTGCGGCCGGCCATGCGAAGAACGACATTCCGTCAGTGCTGAACACCTATGCGGCCGAGCACGGCATTACCATCCAGTATGGCCGTGAGTTAGCTGTCGATCTGCAGATGCTGCAAGCGGCAGGTGACAGGGTGGCGGCTGCCATCGAGGCAGCTGACAAGGAGCATGGTCCGGTCGACCGGGCTGATACCTGTCTTGTGGTGATCGGGCGCGGTGCTTCCGACCCGGATGCAAACTCCAACATCTCGAAGATTTCCCGCATGCTGTGGGAAGGCATGGGCTTCGGCTGGGCCGAGGTTGGATATTCCGGTGTGACCTTCCCGCTGGTGCAGCCCTGTCTTGAGCATGTGACGCGTCTTGGCTTCAAGCGCATCGTCGTTTTCCCCTATTTCCTGTTCAGCGGCATCCTGATCGACCGCATTTACGGTTTCACTGACGAGGTCGCGGCGGCCTATCCGGATATCGAGTTTATCAAGGCCGGCTATCTGAACGACCACCCCAAAGTGATCGCCACCTTCGCCGACCGGGTGCGTGAAATCCTGCAAGGCAGCAACAACATGAACTGCGCCATGTGCAAATATCGGGCGCAGGTTCTGGGTTTTGAGGAAGAGGTCGGTCAGGCACAGCAGAGCCATCACCATCATGTTGAGGGGCAGGGCGTCTCGGCGCCGGGAAGCAATGTCGAGGATTGCGACCTGTGTGACCATTTCTGCACCGGTGCCTGCCGGCTGGATATGGACCATCATCATCACGGGCATCATCACGGCCATGACCACAGCCACGACCACAGCCATGACCATGATCACGGGCACCATCACCACCCGTATCCGCATGCCGATCACCCGCTTGGTCCTGAATCGGTCCGCAACCGCAAGCCGTCCGACAAGTCCGGTGGATGACGGACGGTTGTGGGGAGCTATCTGAAAGACCCGGCGGAGATTTACGCCAGATCCTTCGCCATTGTCCGCGAAACAGCCGACCTGTCTGGTTTTGACGGGCCGCTCGGCGATATTGCCGTGCGCCTGATCCATGCCTGTGGCATGCCGGATATTGTTGATGACTTGGTGGCCTCGGACGATTTTGTTGCATCTGCCGGCCAGGCACTTGCCGGTGGCGCGCCGCTGTTCTGCGACTGTGAAATGGTGGCAAGTGGCATCACCCGCAGATTTCTGTCCGCTGAGAATGACGTGGTTGTTACGCTCAATGATAAGCGCACCCCGCAAATGGCATCAGATCTTGGCACGACGCGTTCGGCGGCGGCAGTCGAGTTGTGGGGTGACAGGCTGGACGGCGCGCTGGTCGTGATCGGGAATGCGCCGACAACCCTGTTCCGCTGTCTTGAAGTGATAGCCGAGGGCGGACCGCGCCCGGCGGCAATCATCGGCTGCCCGGTCGGGTTTGTAGGCGCTGCCGAGAGCAAGCAGTCGCTGGCAGAAAGTGATGTGCCATTCCTTGTTGTTCATGGCACACGCGGCGGTTCGGCGATGGCGTCATCCGTTGTGAATGCACTGGCGCTTGTCAGGGCCGAGGGAGAAGGCTGATGGCACGGCCGCTTGTCATTGGTGTGGCTGAGAGCGGCGTTGCAAGCCTGCCCGGCGAACTGCGCGAGCGTCTGGCCGGTATGGATCTGATAGTCGCTGCGCCGCGTTTCCATGACGGGCTGCCTGACGGACTGCCTGACGGGCCTGAGGTCATTGACTGGCCGTCTCCCTTTTCCAATATTTTCAATGTTCTGAGTGATAATTCCGGCAAGTCTGTTGCGCTGCTTACGACTGGTGACCCGATGTGGTACGGCGCCGGTGCGAGCCTTGTGCGTGAACTTGGGCCGGACGGCTGCGAAGTGGTTCCCGCGGTGTCAGGTCTACAGTTCGCGTCTGCCCGCCTTGGCTGGCCGATGGCTGGTTGCCGTGTGATCAGTGTCCATGGTCGGCCAGTATCCAGACTTGTGTCTGCGCTGCATCCACGGGCGCGAATTCTCGTAATTTCCCAAGATGGTGGCAGTCCTATGGCGGTGGCAGAGTTGTTGGCTGCACATGGCTATGGTGCGGCGCGCATGCATGTGCTGGCGCATCTGGGCGGCTCTGATGAGACGCAGATTGACGAGGCGGCAAACGGCTGGACGCAGGAACGCGTTCCGGATTTCCACATCATCGGCATTGAATGCCCGGATGCCGGGCCGGTGCCGCTCGGCCTTGCCGCGCCAGACAGCAGTTTCGACAATGACGGCAAGCTGACAAAGCGCGATGCGCGGTCAAGCGCTCTTGCCAAGCTGGCGCCTTTCCCGGGCGCTGTTCTGTGGGATGTCGGCAGCGGATCAGGTGCTGTGGCGATTGATTTCCTGCGAAATGCGCCGGGCGGGGTCGCCTATGCCATCGACCGCAACCAGACGCAGCTGGACCGCGGCAGCGCCAATGCCGAAAGACACGGCGTACCGGGGTTCAAACCGATAAGCGGCAACGCGGCAGAGCAGATTGCAAACCTGCCACGGCCTGACGCTGTGTTCATCGGTGGTGGCATGTCGGAACAGGTAATCAGCGTGGCACAGGCCGCCCTGCGGCCGGGCGGCTGTCTGGTCGCGCATGCAGTCACCATCGAGAGCGAGAGTGTGATCATCGCCGCCTGGCAGCGTGCCGGCGGTGATCTGGTGCGGCTGTCGGTGCAGCATGCGGACCCGGTCGGCGGGTTCCATGGCTGGCGGCCACTGATGCCGGTCACCCAATGGTGCTGGCACAAGCAGGAATAGACCGGGCAGGTAGCGATCATGACGACAGGAACACTCTATGGCGTCGGGACAGGGCCCGGCGATCCGCAGCTGGTGACCCGGCGTGCCTGGTCGCTGGTCGGGTCGGCGCATGTCATCGCCTATCCGGCGCCTGATTCCGGCGAGAGTTTCGCTCGCTCGATTGTTGCTGATGCGATCGGCCCTGATGCGGTCGAAATCCCCATAGTGGTGCCGATGCGCACCGGCAGGGCACCAGCACAGTCAATTTACGACAAGGGCGCCAGAGATATCGCGGCGCATCTTGCAGCCGGCCGCGACGTGGTTGTTCTGTGCGAGGGTGATCCGCTGTTCTATGGATCGTTCATGTATCTTCTCGTACGGCTTCGTAATGACTTTCCGGTGGAGATCGTGCCCGGCGTCACCAGCCTGTCGGCATGTGCGGCCGCCCAGTCGCACCCACTTGTTGCGCGGAGCGACATCCTGACAGTATTGCCGGCTACGCTGGATGATACGGCGCTGGCCGATGCTATCGGCCGTGCCGACGCGGTGGCAATCATGAAGATCGGCCGGCATATGCCACGCCTGCGGGCACTTCTTGGCTCGCTCGGCCTTGCCGAACAGGCGCGCTATACAAGCCACGCCTCGCTGCCGCACCAGCGGGCGCTGGACCTTGGCGATGCGCCGGACGATGCCCCCTATTTTTCGATGATCCTTGTCTATAAGGGAGATGATCCATGGATCAGCTGACGGCGAGCCAGCCGGCACGACCGGTAATCCTGTGCCTGTCGAAGGCAGGGCTTGCAATTGCCAGACGGCTTGCCGAGGTGGTTGATGCGGACATTCACGGGCATGCTGTACGTTGCCCCGACGCCCCGCATCATTTCGGCAAGGCGACGCCGCATATCGCCGACCTGTTCTGTAGCGGCAGGCCGGTTATCGGCATCTGTGCCGCCGGCATTCTGATCCGTGCCGTGGCACCGCATCTCCGCCATAAGGGCACCGACGCCCCGGTGATCGCCGTTGCCGAAAGCGGCAATGTGGCGGTACCGCTGGTTGGCGGACATCACGGGGCCATCACGCTGGCGCGGCAGGTGGCTGACGCGGTCGGTGCCACCCTTGCTATTACCACGGCAGGCGATGACCGCTGGGGCATCCCGCTGGATGAACCACCGGCAGGTTGGCGGCTCGCCAATCAGGCGGCCGCGCAGCGTGTCATGCCGCAGCTGCTGGCAGGTGACGGCGCGTTCATCGACGGTGACTGCCTTGACGGGCTGAATGAATGGTTTGACCGGGTGCCGCGCGGCAATGCGGTGTCCCTGACAGTAACCCGCCGCCAGCGTACGCCAGGCGAGTCAGAGCTGGTCTATTGTCCGCAGGATGTCATGCTCGGTGTCGGCTGTGCGCGCGGATGCCAGCCGGACGAGATGATCGATCTTGTGATGCAGGAGCTGACCCGCGCCGATATCAATGCGGCATCGATTACCGGTGTGTTCAGTGTCGATTTGAAAGCTGACGAGCCGGCTCTCCATGCGCTGGCAGCGATGCTTGATGTTCCGCTTCGGATCTTTGATCGCGAGACGCTTGCTGCCGAGGCACCTCGGCTGGCCAGCCCGTCGCCAGTTGTTAAAGAGGAGTTCGGCATTCCCGGCGTTGCCGAAGCGGCCGCGCTTGCCGCTGC
>JAKMFG010000152.1 GCA_022425565.1 Alphaproteobacteria bacterium | reverse complement strand
GGCAAGAGGACTCTTCTGTTTGTCGCGATCAGTTGGTGCAATGGCACATGGCTATGAACAAATGCAACAGGGCGGCCGTAACAAAGGTCCAACACCGCCTCATTATCGGTGGCGATACACTGAAATTGAGCATAGAAAACCATAAAGGTTTTCTCTGGTGCCTTTTTCAGGGCTTGGAAAATCCTGGTGCCTTTTTGGTGCCTTTTGGAACTTCGCTAGACTGGAAGCCAAAAATGTCAGGCTCATAACCTGAAGGTCGTAGGTTCAAATCCTACCCCCGCAACCAATACCTGGAAAATTACGCACACCGCTATCCGTTTGGATGGCGGTTTTTTCGTTCAAAATGATTGCCATTGTGAAAAAGTGCATAATGTTCGGCTCAGGCGCTAGTTATAGTCCGCTCGTCACACACCAATTTATCGAAATCTTGCCTGAACCATGGATTTTGGATTGAGGTTAGTGGCACCAGTTACCAAATCAGTCACTCTATCCTTGCTACACTAATTTGATAGATGGGCGTCAACCCTCTCGTCAAATCGTGATCGGGCTAGTTATCACGAGCTGTTTCTAGTGATGCGGAGTTCAAAATGCCAGAAGGCCATACCATTCACCGCGCTGCGATAGATCATCATAAGGTGCTTGCTGGCGATAAACTAACAATCCAGTCACCGCAAGGTAGGTTTGCGGAAGGATCTCAACATCTATCGGGGAAGTTATGCACCGCCGTTGAGGCCTTCGGTAAGCATCTCGTTTACAGCTTTGAAACTGGTGATTCACTCCATATACACCTCGGCTTGTTTGGAAAGATTCGCAAACATAAATTGCCTCTCAAAGAACCGAGGGGGACTGTACGTGTTCGCTTGATAAGTAGGACCCATGTCATTGACATAAACGGTCCATCAATTTGTGAGGTGTTGAATATAGAAGAACTCACGAAGCTAACTGCACGAATCGGCCCCGATGTCTTGCGTTCAGATGCCAACCCAGATTTAGCCTTTAAAAGAATATCAAAAAGCAAATCTTCAATTGGAAGCCTGATCATGAATCAGACTGTTATGGCTGGTATTGGAAACATCTACAGGACAGAAATTTTGTGGCGCCAAGCGGTGCACCCAGAAACGCTCGGCAAGAATATTGATAGGCAAACCTTTGACCGTATTTGGAATGACGCAAAGGCTCTGCTCACGCTTGGCGTAAAACACAACGCGATTATAACAGAGAGAGGCGCGATTAGATCCAAACGCAAATATCGGGAGGATTTCAATATTTTTGCGAAGGAAACCTGTCCAGATTGTAAGGGTGAAATAACCCGATTTGAAATCAATGGGCGTCGTGCATTTGTATGCGAAAATTGCCAGCCATCACCATATTAAAATTTATGTTCTTAAAGAGTTGGTCAAATTAAAAGGCTCAAAACCTGAAGGTCGCAGGTTCAAATCCTGCGCCCGCAACCAATACCTGGAAAATTACGCACACCGCTATCCGTTTGGATGGCGGTTTTTTTGTGCGCTAAGCAACTGATAGATCTGCTGCCAGTCATCACGCGCCGGGTTCAGTTTCTTGGCGAGCTCCCTGTCCGGTTCGATTGTGAGCTTGATGTCAGGCTTGCGGCAGACATCGGCACTGTCTGCGCCGTCTGCAAGCATCGCCAGCCGGGCAGCGCCGAAGGCGGCGCCGAAATCACCATCCGCCGGCAGGTCAATGGAAATGCCCGTAAGTGACGCAATATAGGACAGCCATGTCTGGTTGTTCGACCCGCCTCCTGTGGCCATCAGCCTTTCAGGTCTTGCGCCAGCCTCCTTGAGAACATCTGTTGCATCGGCAATGGCAAAACCCACCCCCTGGAGAACGGCTCGTGCCATATCGCCGGGCCCATGATGGCGTGCGAGGCCAAAGAAGCCGCCTCGTGCGTCGGCATCATTGTGCGGTGTACGTTCTCCGGACAGATAGGGGTGGAACATCAGGTCGGTGGCGGCCGGATCTGTTTGCGCCATCTGCTCCATCAGAGTGTCAATGGTCAAGCCGGTTATCTCGCAAAGCCACGACACGCAGTCGCTTGCCGCAAGAATGACTCCCATCTGGTGCCAGCTGCCCGGTAGCGCGTGGCAAAATGCATGAGCGCCCCTGTCAGTTGCCGGGGCAAAATGGTCAGTCACGGTGAAGACCACCCCAGAGGTTCCCAGCGACAGGAAACTGTCACCCGGCGTCACAATACCAAGACCTACAGCCGCCGCCGCATTATCGCCGCCACCGCCTGCCACAACAGGCCTGCCATCCATGCCCCAGCTGTGTGCGATTTCGGCACGAAGCCGCCCTGACACCTCGCTGCCTTCGATCAGGCGCGGCATCGACCGGCGGTCGAGACCGCAAATTGAAAGCAGTTCATCCGACCAGTCGCGTTCCGCAACATCTAGCCAGAGGGTTCCCGCCGCATCCGACATGTCGGAGACTTTCTCGCCGGTCATCTGAAACCGCAGATAATCCTTGGGAAGCAGTACAGTGGCGAGACGCTGGAACAGCTCCGGCTCATTCTCGGCCATCCACACTGCCTTTGGGGCGGTGAATCCCGGCATTACCGCATTTCCGCCGATCTGACGAAAGGCAGCATGTACTGTGTCGAGATGTGTGGCCTGAGGTGCCGAGCGGGTATCATTCCACAAAATGGCAGGGCGCAGAACAGCATCATTCGCATCAAGTGCCGTCAGCCCATGCATCTGACCTGCGAGCCCGATTGCAGTGACTTGCCGCATCTGTTCGGGATATTTCGCGCCGAGAGACCGGACAGCCCTGTTGGTTGCGTCCCACCAGCTTTGCGGGTCCTGCTCCGACCAGCCGGCCTGCCGACGAATCACCTGCAACGGGACGCTTTGACTGCCGACAGCTGCTCCAGACTCATCAGCAAGAAGCGCTTTCACCGCAGATGTTCCAAGGTCGAGACCCAAATACATAGCTTTCTCCTATAGGGGCGCAACCCGAATTCCAGAAACGCCTGACAAAAATAATGTGTAGTTTTTCAGTCTGTTGGAAGCAGGAATGATACAAATTCAACGCAAAAAATGGATTTGCCTTTCAAACACGCAAAAAATGTATCAGCATTTGGCAGAAAATGATTGGCGACATATTCTCACTCGAACGCAAGGTCTAAGTCCAAAGGTAAGACTACTTTATCTACCCGTGCCAACTTGGAGGACAACATGAAGAGTTTACGCACTTCCGTAATAGCCGCTGCCGTCGCAGCTGCTGTTGCGACCCCGGCGTTCGCTACCGAACTGACGATCGCCATCGTGAACAACGGTCACATGATCAACATGCAGAAGGTTGCTGAAGCCTATACTGCAGATACCGGCGTGAAGCTGAACTGGGTTTCGTTGGAAGAAGGCGTCCTGCGCGAGCAGGTCACATCTGACACAGCGACCAGCGGTGGCCAGTACGACATCATCAACATCGGCATGCAGGAAGCCCCGATCTGGGGTGCGGCCGGTTGGATCGAGCCGCTGAACTTCGGCGCATCCTACGACGTGGACGACATGCTGCCTGCGATCCGCAACGGCCTGTCGCACAACGGCACTCTCTATGCCGCACCGTTCTATGGTGAGTCCTCGATGGTCATGTACCGCAAGGACCTGACCGACGCTGCCGGTGTATCGATCGCCGACAACGACTCCTGGGACAACATCAAGAAGGCCGCTGCTGCCATCCATAACCCTGACAAGGGTGTCTATGGTGCCTGCCTTCGTGGTAAGCCTGGCTGGGGCGACAACATGGCGTTTATCACCACTGTTGTGAACTCCTTCGGTGGTGCATGGTTCGACAAGGACATGAAGCCGACCCTCGACTCTGACGAGTGGAAAGCTGCCATCAACTTCTACGTAGACCTGCTTGGCAACTACGGCCCTCCGGGTTCGGAAGGTAACTCCTTCAACGAAATCCTGGCTCTCTACAACGAAGGCAAGTGCGGTATGTGGATCGACGCCACCATCGCTGCTTCCTTCCTGAAGGTTGACGGTGTTGCTTACGCCCAGTCGCCGAACGCCGGTAACCCGGTTGGTGCGAACTGGCTGTGGGCATGGGCCATGGCTGTACCTGCCGGCTCGCCAAACGCTGAAGAGTCGAAGAAGTTCATCGAGTGGGCCACTTCGAAGGACTACATCAAGGCCGTTGCCGCTCATCCGGATTTCGGCTGGGGTTCGGTTCCGACCGGAACTCGTTCTTCGACCTACGCCTATCCTGAGTTCAAGGCTGTTGCCGGTTTCGCTGCTGCCGAGATGGCTGCCATCGAATCCGCTGCTCCGGAAGCAACTGCTCTGAAGCCGTATGTCGGTGTTCAGTTCGCTGCCATTCCCGAGTTCCCGCAAGTCGGTAGTGCTGTAGCTCAGGAAATGGCTGCTGCCCTTTCCGGTGCCAAGTCGGTTGACGATGCGCTTGCCGCTTCGCAGGCCGCTGCCGCAGCTATCATGTCTGAGGCAGGCTACTAAGCCGCAGCTTGCAAATATTGAGAAAGGCCCGACTTGTTCGGGCCTTTCCATCTCAGGGTGATCCTTCGTCTCTGACGATTTCCGCCTCGCACAGAGAGCCGGATCACAGATTAAATTATTGGTCTCATTTTTGTAGGAACCGTCCGCCTTTCACGCGGACCCGGGGTCAGGATTTCAGCTTTCATGTCCAGTCGCGCATTACCAAGACTGTTACAAGCACCGGCAGTCATCCTGCTGCTGGCCTGGATGCTTGTGCCGCTTGGCATGACGCTGTTCTTCTCTTTCATCAGATATGTCCTGAACAACCTGAGGCGTCCGGAATGGACAACGCCAAGCATTGAGAACTGGCGTGGCTTCGGGAACTATGACTATGTGCTCTACAAGGCCAAGGATTTCTGGCTGGCGGCGCAGAACAGCCTGATCATCGTTGGCAGTATTATTTTTGTCACCGTTATCCTTGGTCTGGCGATCGCCGTCCTGATCAACCGCACATTCCCTGGCCGCGGCATCGTGCGGGTGCTGCTGATTTCACCTTTCTTTGTGATGCCGGCGGTGAATGCCGTCCTGTGGATCAATATGATTCTTGATCCGGTGCTTGGGTTGAACGGCCTTGCTGTCGAGGGACTCAACACCATGGCCGGATCGCTTCGCGATGTTCCGCTTCTGGGCCATTTTTTCTCCCTATGGCCGGATATCGAGCCGGTATCCTTCCGTGCGACACAGACAGCGGCGATGGCCGTGATCATTATGGTGTCATGGCAATGGACGCCCTTTGCGGTGCTGATCTTCATGACCTCGCTGCAGTCTGAAGACCAGCAACAGAAGGAGGCCGCCATTCTCGACGGTGTGGGTGCATGGGCGCAGTTCCGTTACCTGACCATCCCGCACCTGGCCCGGCCGATTGCCATCGTTGTGATGATCCAGGCAATTTTCCATCTGTCGCTCTATGCGGAGATCGAGATTGTCAGTCGTGGCAATGGCAACAAGAACCTGCCCTATCTGATTGGCGAATTTGCGTCGAACAATATTGGCGCGGCGAGCGCCACCGGAATTCTGGCTGTGATCATGGCAAACATCGTTGCGATCTTTCTGCTCCGCATCGTCGGCAAGAGCCTGATGGATTGAGGAGGTAGGGATGTCTGCAATAGGTCAACGCACAAAATTCTCCACCGTCTTCCTGCCGATCCTTGCCTGGCTGGTGGCGCTGGTCTTTTTCTTCCCGATTTTCTGGATGGTGCTGACGAGCTTCAAGACCGATGCCGACGCTGTGAAACCTGAATTCCTGTTCATGTTCACGCCGACGCTGGAAAACTATACGAACATGACTGAGAACTATGACTATTGGCGTTTTGCAGTCAATTCGGTCATCACCACGGTCTTTGCGACAGCCTTTACCCTGTTTGTCGGGGTGCCTTCAGCCTATGCCATGGCATTCAATCCGGGGCGTCATACCAAGGATATCCTGATGTGGATGCTGTCGACGAAAATGTTGCCGGCGGCTGCGGTGCTGTATCCGATGACATTTCTCACCAAGAATTTTCTGAACCTGTTCGACACGCATTTCCTGATCATCCTGGTGCTGAGCCTGATCAATCTTCCGATCGTGATCTGGATGCTATTCACCTATTTCAAGGAAATCCCCAAGGAGATCATCGAGGCCGGCAAGATGGACGGGGTCAGTGTCTGGGGCGAGATCAAGGATATCGTTCTTCCCCTTGCCTGGGGTGGTCTTGCTTCCACCGCGCTGCTCTGTTTCATCTTCTGCTGGAATGAAGCCTATTGGACGGTGCGCCTGACAACGACCGATGCGGCGACACTGTCCAAGCTGATCGAGGGCAACCGCGCGCCGGAAGGGCTGTTCTTCGGCAGGTTGTCAGCGGTGTCGACAGCGGCCGTTGGACCAATCGTCGTTCTTGGCTGGTTCTGCCAGAAGCAGCTGGTGCGCGGCCTGACCTTCGGAGCTGTGAAATGACGTTTGACGCGGCACCGACAGATCTGTCCGGCAAAACCTGTCTTGTGACCGGTGCCAATGGCGGCATCGGGCAGGCGACGGCCGAGCATTTTGCAGCGCTTGGTGCCCGGGTTCTGACGACGGATGTTGGAGATGCATTCGCCTCAGACTGCGCGAGCGACCATCGCGCTTTCGACCTTGCATCGGATGACGGACTTGCGGCTTGTTGCGAATGGATTGCCGCCGAGACACCCGATGTGTTGTTCAACAATGCGGCACTGTTTGATATGGGCTCGGTACTGCAGGCCGGGCTTGATCAGTATGACCGGCTGTTTTCAGTGAATGTCCGTGCCATGTATGGCGTGATGCAGGCCGTCGCAGACGCGCTTGTTTCGGCGGGTCGGCCGGGATCCATCATCAACATGGCCAGCCAGGCAGGGCATCGCGGCGAGGCGCTAGTGGCCCATTACTGCGCAACCAAGGCGGCTGTGATCAGCTATACGCAGTCTGCGGCCCTGGCACTGGCGAGTTCCAAGATCCGGGTAAATGCTATTTCACCCGGGGTGATTGATACCCCGATGTGGGAAACGGTTGATTCCCTGTTTGCCAAATTTGAGAACAAGCCGCTTGGCCAGAAGAAAGCCGAGGTTGGCGAGGCCGTGCCGCTCGGCTATATGGGCCATCCTTTTGAAGTCGCGCGCGTTGCCGTATTCCTGGCAAGTGACCAGTCACAATATATGACCGCCCAGACCATCAGCGTCGATGGCGGCAATGTACTGAGATAGGTCCATGTCGATTATCACGCCAGAAATTGAATATGTTGACCGCTCGATCGAGAGCATCCGCTATCTCGAGCATGGCTGGCCGAGCGATCTGTGCCGCTGGCATTCACATCGCGAATTCGAGCTTCATCTGATTGTGGCAACGCGCGGCAAGGCTTTTGTTGGTGACTATATCGGTGAATTCAGTCCAGGGTCGCTGTTTCTGACCGGCCCCTATCTTCCGCATAACTGGGTAACTGACGAGATTACCTCGCGTCAGGTCAGCATCCGCGACATGCTTGTCCAGTTTGATCAGGAAAGTGTCAACAGCCTGTCTCTGGCCTTTCCCGAATTTGAAGATATGCGACAGATGTTCGAGCTGGCCCGTTCAGGCATCGAATTTCACGGTTTTGATGCCAAGCTGGTGCAGCGGCGCATGGCTGACATTCGAGATTCTTCAGGTCCGGCCCGTATTCTTGCCTTCCTGCAGTTGCTTGTCGAGATCAGCCAGCACGCCGAAATGCGGCAGCTTTCCGTTGTGGCGGTCACCCAGCCCGAAAACAGCAACAAGCATACACGCATCGCAAATGTGGTAGACCACATCACTGAGCATTTTGCCGAGGATATTTCCCTGGAGACGGCTGCGGAGCTGGCCTGTATGAGCCCGACAGCCTTTTCCAGAAATTTTCAGAAAATCACCGGCAACCGTTTTCTCGAATTCCTCAACCGCGTTCGTGTCGGCCAGGCCTGTTCCATGCTTTACGCGACGGATCAGCCGGTATCCGCAATCTGCTATGAAGTCGGGTTTCAGAACCTTGCGAACTTCAACCGCCATTTCATGAAAATGAAAAATATGACACCAACCGCCTACCGCGCGCTTGCGCGCGTTGATCTGGTCAAGAAAGAGGCGGCAAGTTGATGATGAATATTGGAAAACCGCCGATTTTTGCGACGGACTATGACCGCGCTGCATGCCAGACCGGCATTGTACATGTTGGTTATGGCGCCTTCCACCGGGCCCATCAGGCTGTCTATATCGATGACTATATGCAGCATACCGGCGACCTGTCCTGGGGCATTGCCGCTGTCAATCTGCGTCCCTCGGAGAGCACGGCCTTTGCCGCGGCACAGCAGGGCGATGACGGCTATCTTCTTAAATATACCGGAACAACGACACCGACCGCCTATCGCCTCGTGCGCCCTCACGTCCAGTTTGCGGACTGGTCGAAGCAGGCTGCGGAAGCGGAAGACCTGATTGCGCTTGAAAGCGTGCATGCTGTCACCATCACGGTGACTGAAAGCGGTTATTACCTTGATGAAGCCGGCCAGCTGAACCTTGATGATCCGGTCATTAGCGCAGAAGTTTCGGGTGGACCACCCCAGTCTGTTTACGGCTATCTTGCTGCAGGCCTCGATCGCAGGTTCGCCGCTGACGGCGGCCCCGTGACCATCATGTGCTGCGACAATATCCGTGGCAACGGACATATGCTCGAGGCGAGCTTGCGGGCCTATCTTCTGGCTGTCGGCAAAGACGACCTCGCCGCCTGGGTGACTGCGAAGGTGACATTCCCCTGTTCCATGGTCGACCGGATCACGCCGCGTCCAACAGACGAGCTGCAGGCGGAAATCACAGGCCTGTTCCCTGAATTCGGTGACAGCCCGATCCATAGCGAGGACTATATCCAGTGGGTGCTGGAGGACCGTTTTGCCGGAAGGATGGCAGACCTGACAAAGGTTGGTGTCGAAGTGGTTGCCGATGTGGACCCTTATGAGGAAGCCAAGATCAGGATCCTGAATGGTGGCCATACCGGACTTGCCTATCTTGGCGTGCTGGCAGGGCATGACACGTTTGATGAAGCCATACGTGACCCGCAACTCCGATCGCATTTCGATAAGTTGGAAGGTGAGGAAATTCTTCCAGGCCTGCAGCTGGCACTGCCATTCGACAAGGACGTCTATCGCGGGCGCGTCGCCGAGCGATTTGCCAATCATGCGATTGCCGATGCGCTGGAACGAATTTGCATGGACGGGTTTTCCAAGTTTCCCATCTTCGTGCGGCCGACGCTTGAGGGGTGCCTTGCCCAGGGTATCAGCCCGCGACATTGCTACGCCAGCATCGCCAGTTGGTATGTATTCGCGCGCCGTCACGCGAGGAATCAGGGGCGTGTTGCCTATCACGAGCCGAACTGGCACTTGTTGTCGCCCATGCTCGAAGACGGGGCCGAGCATGAGTTCGCGACATCAGTGATTCTTTGGGGCGATCTGCCCTCGACCTATGCCGATTTTGCACCCGGCATCATCAGCGCTATCGAGGAGATAGATAACAGATGGCCAGCGTAACTCTGAAGGACGTCAGGAAGTCCTATGGTGATGTCAGCGTCATCCATGATGTTGACCTCACCATCAATGATGGTGAATTCGTGGTGTTTGTCGGTCCGTCGGGCTGTGGCAAGTCCACGCTGCTGCGAATGATCGCCGGGCTTGAGGACATCACTGGCGGTGACATCGGAATTGGTGATGTGCGCGTCAATGAAGTGGCGCCATCAAAGCGTGGTGTGGCCATGGTGTTCCAGACCTATGCGCTGTACCCGCATATGACTGTCTATAACAACATGGCCTTTGGCCTGAAGCAGGCGAAGCTGCCGGCCGGGGAAATCGACAGCCGTGTTCGCGCCGCCGCCGAAGTGCTGCATATCACAGAATATCTGTCGCGCACGCCAAAGGCGCTGTCAGGCGGCCAGCGTCAGCGGGTTGCTATTGGCCGCGCCATTGTACGCGAGCCAGAGGTGTTCCTGTTCGACGAGCCGCTGTCCAATCTCGATGCCGCGCTGCGCGTAAACACCCGGCTTGAGATTGCCCGCCTTCACCAGCGCCTTGGCACCACCATGATCTATGTCACGCATGACCAGGTCGAGGCGATGACCCTTGCCGACAAGATTGTCGTGCTTCGTGACGGTCGCATCGAGCAGGTCGGCAGCCCGATCGAGCTGTATGACAATCCGCGCAACACCTTTGTTGCCCAGTTTATCGGTTCGCCAAAGATGAACTTTCTCGATCATTCCGACCTGTCTTCCGCCAATGCCAAGGCGCTGAAGATTGATCCCAAGGCCGGCATTTTCGGCATTCGTCCCGAACATCTGAAACCCACAACAGCGGCGAAAGCCCTGATTTCGGCACCATTGGAGCTGGTTGAAAATCTGGGGGAATATGCGCTGGTGCATATGGTGACAGAAAGCGGGCGCGAGATGATCGCAAAGATGGACAAGCCGCCCAAGGCCGCAGCAGGAGATATGATTCATCTGACTGCAGATGCCGGCAGCATCCACTGTTTCGACGCTGACACCGGCCTGAGGATCTGATCAGGCGCGCGCTGCTGCATCACTACCGGTCTAGAGCAGGGCCTTGGTCATTCTGGCCGCGGATATGACAGGATCCACCAATATCGCGGCATGACGGGATTGCAGCCGTGCATGAATGTTTGTCATGCCGGCACAGCCAAGGATGATGGCTGGGTTCGGTGACGTGCGCTCTATTTCCCGGATATGATCAGACAGGACGGCCACGGACCAGTCGGGATTGTGCTCCAGCTCCAGAACGGGAACGCCGCTTGCCAGCACCGCGGCGCAGCTGCCGGCGAAACCCTGCCTTGCGATATTTTCCTCAATGACCGGGACCGACTGCTGCAGCGTTGTCAGGACATGGAAGCGGCCATAGCGCATCGTTGCCAGGTGAAATGCGGCCTGGCCAATGCCGATCACAGGCTTGGCGGACATATCCCGCGCCTCGAAAAGCCCGGTATCATCAAAGCAGCCGAGAATGAAGGCATCGCAATCGGCATTCTCCTCAAGGACCGACAAAAGACCCGGAATGGCGGCCTTGCCGTCGGCCTCGCCCTGAATGGCCGGCGGACCGTCATGGTTGGTCACGGCACGCACCTCGAATGCACCGCCGGCGGCGGCCCTGAGGCTCTGCGCGCAACTCTCCGTCATGGCTTCGGTGGAATTCGGATTGATAAAGGCGGTCAGATGCATGTGTTCATGCCCCTAGCCGGCCTGCTCGTTGACGGCGCGGCGGCGCAGCGCAAAATAGAGCGCGAGCGCGGTGCCGATGAC
>JAKMFG010000138.1 GCA_022425565.1 Alphaproteobacteria bacterium | reverse complement strand
GACGAGTTGCGTGCCGCGCTCGAGGCGTTTGACGGGTGCGCCCTGAAACACACCGCAAGCAACATGATCTTTGCAGACGGCAATCCGGCAGCGCGGCTGATGGTAATCGGCGAGGTGCCTGGCCGGGACGAAGACCGGGTCGGCCTTCCCCTTGTCGGCGTTGCCGGCCAGCTGTTCGACAGAATGCTGGCCTCGATCGGGCTCAGCCGGGCCGATGCCTATGTCACCACGCTGATCCCGTGGCGACCGCCCGGCAACAGGACCCCCACGGACGAGGAAATGGACATTCTGATGCCGTGGCTTTGCCGCCACATTCAGCTGGTGGACCCGGACCGCATCCTTCTTCTTGGTGGTGCGCCAGCGAAATCCCTGTTGGGTCAGGCCGGTGGAATCCTGAAACTTCGCGGTCGCTGGCATGACCTTGATACTGGTGATGGCGTGGTTCGCAGGGCGATGGCGACGCTACATCCGGCTTATCTTCTCCGCTCGCCCGCGCAGAAGCGTCTTGCCTATGCGGATCTGTTGGCGCTTGCTGAGGAACTCGGATAAAGTGCGCCGTCAAGTCCAACAAGGCCAGGTCGGTCCGGTGTTTTCTTTTGTTCAGGCTGTCATCGTGCAAAGGCGCGTGGCACAGCTGATTACCGCAGTCCTTCTCGCGTGTCTTTCCGCACAGTTTCAGGCATTGGCGTCATCAGACGGCATGGCGGACAGGGACGGCGCGGATGTCGAGACTGCTGCTGCCGGCCAGCTGCCAAAGCTCCTTGGCGATTTCGACGTGGCACAGTACCAGCGCCTGTTCCATCTGCAGGAAGTCGGCAGAATGAAGCAGGCCACCCGCGAGATGGGTCGTCTGGACAATGACATCCTGAAGGGTCATCTGCTATCGCAGCGTTACCTTCATCCGACGGCCTGGCGGTCAAGCTATCGTGAATTGTCGGGCTGGCTGAAGGCATATAACGACCACCCTGACGCCAGCCGCATTTTCTGGCTTGCGAAAAAGCGGCGCCAGAAGAACGCCGCCGCGCCGAAGGCGCCGAAGTCTGGATATCTGAATGGTTTCGGGCTGAGCAGCCCCAGCAACTACCGCCCGCCGATCCCGCTCTACACGTCAGGGCGCGCCTCGCCGCGCACCACACGCCGTGTGGCCCGCGAGGTCAGGCGTTCGATCCGGCGTGGCTGGCCGACTGGCGCCCTCGAAGTGATAGAAAACGAGCGCAACCGCCGCTACCTGACAAAGCAGGAAGAAGCGCAGCTTCGTGGCGAGGTCGCCCATGCCTATTTCATTTTTGGCGTCGATCACAAGGCCATCAGGCAGGCCCGCCACGGCATCGGCATCGGCCGGGCAGGTGCGCATATGGCTTACTGGTCGGGTGGGCTTGCTGCCTGGCGCAGCGGAAATATTAAGCTGGCCGGATCATTTTTCCGGACGCTGGCTGATGAAGAAGATGTTTTCGGTGACCTTCGCGCCGCCGCCGCGTTCTGGGCCTATCGTTCAGAGATGCGCGCCGGCCGGCCGGACGAGGCCATCCGCTATCTGCAGATCGCATCGGGCAAGCTTCACAGTTTCTATGGTGTGATCGCCCGCCATGTGCTGGGTCAGGAATTCGAGCTGTCATTCGAGCTGCCTTCCTATGATGACGGGTTCATCGAATGGCTGTCGGCACGGCCTGGCGGGCAACGGCTGTTTGCACTGCTTCAGATCGGTCGGCAGAATGACGCCGAACGCGAGCTTCGCTATCTGTGGGACGATATGCCGACAGACTTGCAGGAATCAGCGCTTCGGTTCGCTATTGATTATGGCATGGCGGGGCTGGCCTACCGTGCTGGCGAGCTGCTTCGAAAAAACAGCGGAAAAACCTGGCTTGGCGCGATCTATCCCATCCCGCGCTACGATGTCGAATTTTCAGTCGACCAGGCGCTGGTCTGGGCGATTTCGCGTCAGGAATCAGGTTTCAATCCGCGCGCCAAGAGCCGGGCACGCGCCGCCGGCCTGATGCAGATCATGCCGTCCACCGCTTCATTTGTGACCAAGAACCGCGCCTTGCGCGGGCGTGACAAGCATTTGCTTCTGAACCCGCAGCGGAACCTGCAGATTGGCCAGACCTATATCAATTCCCTGCTCGACGAGCCGCTGATCGACCGCTCCGTTGTCCGGCTTCTTGCGGCCTATAATGGCGGCCCCGGTAATTTGCGCAAATGGCTTGGCAAGGTTGATCATCAGGATGACCCGTTCCTGCTGATCGAATCCATCCCGGCGCGTGAGACAAGGCACTATATCAAGAGCGTGATCAGCAATCTCGCCATTTACCGCGCGCAGCTCGGCGAGCCGGCTCCGTCACTGCGCGAGCTCGCCGCAGGCGGAACGGGACGATTTGTTTCATTGAGCGTGCCGCAGCTGGTAGGGTCGGATACAGGGTCCTGACCCTGCGAAACTCCAATCGGGAGGAAGACATGCCCCGCAACGCCGACCGCCTCGACATGAGTGTTACATTCCAGCCAGTGAATATTGCCGTGATGACTGTATCCGACACGCGTACCGAGGCTGATGACAAGTCAGGCTCGCTGCTTGTCTCCCGGATCGAGGAGGACGGCCATCTGCTGGCCGATCGCGCCATCATTACCGATGACGTGCCGCGCATCATCGCCAAGCTGAAAGACTGGATCGAGAGCCCGCAGGTCGATGTCGTGGTGACGACCGGCGGCACGGGCCTGACCGGCCGCGACAGCACGCCGGAAGCCTTTGCGGCCATCGTCGAAAAGGATATTCCGGGGTTTGGCGAGCTGTTCAGGATGCTGTCCTTCGAGAAGATCGGCACTTCGACGGTCCAGTCGCGTGCGCTTGCCGGGGTTGCCGGCGGGACCTATCTGTTCGCGCTTCCCGGATCGACATCCGCCTGCAAGGACGGATGGGACGATATCCTGCGCTACCAGCTCGACATCCGTCACCGGCCATGCAACTTCGTCGAGATCATGCCGCGCCTGAACGAATCCGCGACGACCCGCCGTACCGGGTGATGCCCGACCTGTCTATCGAATCAGGCTTTGACGGTCCGGTGATCGGCGTCGACGAGGCGGGTCGCGGCCCTTGGGCCGGGCCGGTCACCATCGCCGCCGCCTGGCTTGATCAGGACGCCGTGTCTGGATTCCCGCCAGGACTTGATGACTCCAAGAAAATGACAGCAGCAAACCGCGCCGCCTTCCATGGCATCCTGACGCAGCTGCCACATCATCATGTGGTGCTGTCGGCACCGGTCGAGGTGATCGACCGCGTCGGCATTCTGAAGGCGACGCTTGCCGGCATGGCCAAGGCGGCTGAACTGCTTGCCAAGCGCCTTGCCGAGGCCGGCATCGGTGAGGCAGCCCAGATCCTTATCGACGGCAACCAGATGCCGCCCTTGTCGCGCCCCGCCCAGACGGTGGTGAAAGGGGATTCGCGCAGCCTAAGCATCGCCGCCGCCTCGGTCATCGCCAAGCATGAGCGAGACCGGATCATGCAGGGCCTTGCGGGTGACAATCCCGGTTATGGCTGGGAGCGCAATATGGGTTATGGCACCGCCGCCCATCGTGAGGCGCTGGACCGGCTTGGCGTCACGCGGCACCACCGCAGGAGCTTTGCGCCTATCCGGCGGCTTCTGTGTGACGGGGCCGACACACCTTCCACCAAAGGTTAACAAATTCCATACAAGTGCCAGAAAAGGCACGGAACTTGCACCATATACCCTACAAGATAATCAGCTTTTCTGGCCGCTTTATACAAGATGTTGTGAGTGTCATGACTGTATCTGCCGAGCGGTTGACTTGGTCAGGCTTTGCCCGTTTCTTGGATGGGCCGGAACGCAAAAAAAGAAAGAAAAAACCGGGTGGGACGTGTGAAGAAAGATATTGTCATTGAGGGCGATTGCCTGGCGGAATTGAAGAAACTGCCAACGGCATCGGTGGATCTGGTGTTCGCTGACCCACCCTATAACCTGCAGCTTGGCGGAAACCTGTCACGCCCCGATCATTCGGCTGTCGCCGGCGTTGAGGATGACTGGGACAAGTTTGACAGCTTTGCCGCCTACGACGCTTTCTCGATGGCCTGGCTGACCGAAGCGCGCCGCATCCTGAAGCCTGACGGTGCGCTCTGGGTGATTGGCAGCTATCACAATATCTACCGTCTCGGTCGGATCATTCAGGATCTCGATTTCTGGATGCTGAACGATGTTGTGTGGCGCAAGACCAACCCGATGCCGAATTTCCGTGGCCGCCGTTTCACAAATGCCCATGAAACGCTGATCTGGGCAGCGCGTTCGCAGGATTCGCGCCACACATTCAATTACGAGGCGATGAAGGCGCTGAACGATGATGTGCAGATGCGCTCCGACTGGGAGCTTCCGATCTGCACCGGTGCCGAGCGTCTGAAAACCGACGGGCGCAAGGCGCATCCGACGCAAAAGCCGGAATCCCTTCTGGCGCGGGTGCTTCTGGCTTCGACCAACCGCGGTGACATTGTGCTTGATCCGTTTTTTGGAAGCGGTACGACAGGCGCCGTCGCCCGCCGCCTGAACCGTCATTTCATCGGCATCGAGCAGGATTCCGGCTATGCCGCGCTGGCCCGCAAGCGGATCAAGGATGTGACGCCGATTGCCTCGCCCGATCTTCTGGCAACGCAGCCAAAGCGCGCCAAGCCGAAAGTGCCGTTCGGATCTCTCATCGAACGCGGAATGATCGAGCCGGGTGATGTGCTTTTCGACGCAAAGCGCCGGTTCACCGCGCGGGTCCGCGCCGACGGCTCGCTTGTCACCGACACGAGCGAGAGCGGCTCCATACACAGCCTCGGGGCCAAGCTCCAGTCGCTGCCGTCATGCAATGGCTGGACGTTCTGGCACATCAAACGCGACGGCAAGGATGTCCAGATCGACAGCTTCCGTGACGAGGTCCGTGCTGCCGACGAGGGCAGTGCCTGACGCGCTAGCGGCGCGGCAGCACCAGCAAACTTGCCAGCAGCAACGCAATGACGACGGCCATTCCGGCGCGCTCATTGCCTGTTGCGGTTATCAGAATGCCGTAGATAAGCGGGCCGACGAAACTTGTCGCCTTGCCGGAAAACATCATCAACCCGAACAGGCTGGCGCGCTGCTCCGGTGGTGCCTTGCGCGCCACCCAGGTGCGTGCCGATGACTGCAACGGTCCGATAAAAATTCCAAGACAGGCACCCGCAGCCCAGAACAGCCATTCTGCCGGCGCCAGAATTGCCATCGCCCCAAGCCCGGCCAGGGCGATCAGGCAGATACGCATCACCCGCAATGAGCCCACCCTGTCATCAGCGAACCCGCCGATCCCGGCACCAATTCCGGCGGTAATGTTCAGGATGATTCCGAAGACGAGGACTTTAGTCTGCGAAAAACCGAATACCGTCGCCGCATAAATGCCGCCAAAAGCGAACAGGGTTACCAGCCCGTCGGCAAACAGCATCCGTGCCAGCAGAAAGCGGGTCATGCCCGGAATGGCCATGGCGGTCTTCAGGCTGCTGCGAATCTGTGCACCGAGCGGGGCCGGATCTGGCACCGGGGCGGGTGACTTCACGAACAGGAACAGCGGGGCGGCGAACAGACATAGCCACAGGGCGGCGAAGATCATGGTCACGCGAATATGCGCTGCGCCCTCGCGGCCGATGCCAAGCACCGGTTCCTCGGGCATGACGAAAAGCATCAGAACAAGAACCAGAGCAAATATCGCTCCGACATAGCCGATCCCCCAGGCCAGTCCCGAGGCGCGTCCATATTCGCGCGGGCCTGCCACCGCTGGCAGCATCGCGTTGTAGAAGACGAAGCTGAGTTCCATGGCGAGGATCGAGACGGCCGAGAGGGTCAGTGCCAGCATGGCGAAAGCCGGATCAGGCTCGACAAACCAGAGCCCAGCTGTCGTCGCGGCACCAATAATGGTGGCATAGAGAAGGAAGCGTTTTGCCGCGCCGCGACCGTCGGCCAATCGGCCGAGAACCGGGGCGGTGATGGCGACCATTAACGCGCTGGCAGATGTCATCCAAGCCCAGGCGGCGGTGCCGCCATCGGGCATCACCGCGGTGGTGAAAAAGACCGAGAAGATGAAAGTGGTATGAAGTGTCGGGACGGGCGAGCTTGCCCAGTCATAGAGCGACCATGACAGCAGCGGACGGGTCATTCGCATCGGCAGGCTCCGCGTTTTGCCGCGCAGCCGGGTGCCGGTGCGGCATTCAGAATTCGTAGGTTTGCAGTGCCGCTACCGGACAGTCAAGCCGCGCCCGCCCGTTAAGGCCGGTCAGTTCGATCACACAGACGGCACCGGCGAGGATGCCGCCGCATTGCTCGACAAGCCTTGCAGAGGCCTCGAGCGTTCCCCCGGTCGCCAGCAGGTCGTCGCACAGCACAACGCGCTTGCCGCGAAGTTGCCGGCTTGCCTGAATTGACAGCCGTGCCTCGCCATATTCCAGAGCATAGGACTGTTCGAATAGTTCGCCGGGAAGCTTGCCGGCCTTGCGCACCATCACCATGCCGCACTCGAGCTCGAGTGCCAGTGGCAGCGCGAACAGGAATCCCCGTGCATCGACGCCGGCAATGATGTCAGGCTGCATCGGGCGGGTGAGGTCGGCAAGCGCACCCATTGCCTGCCTGACCACGGCGCTGTCCTCGAGGATCGGGCTGATGTCGTAGAAGGTGATGCCTTCTTTTGGAAAGCCCGGTGTCTTCGAGATATAGGGATCAGCGTTAAACGGCATCCTGCGCCTTCTTTTCCAGCCTGCGCGCGTGAAGCACCGGTTCTGTGTAGCCGGAGGGTTGCTCGCGGCCGCGGAACACCAGATCGCAGGCGGCCTGGAAAGCGACCGAGCCCGCGAAATCGGGTGCCATGGGGCTGTAGGCGGCATCGCTCTCGTTCTGGCGGTCGACGACGGCTGCCATTTCTTCCATCACCTCTTGGACAAGGGATTCGGAGCAGACGCCGTGCTGAAGCCAGTTGGCGATGTGCTGTGACGAAATCCGCAATGTGGCGCGGTCTTCCATCAGTCCGACATCATGGATGTCCGGAACCTTGGAGCAGCCGACGCCCTGGTCCACCCAGCGGACGACATAGCCGAGGATGCCCTGCGCGTTGTTGCGAAGTTCAGCCCTGATATCATCTTCTGACCAGTTCGGGCGCACGGCCACCGGAACCGACAGGATGTCGTCGCGGCTGGCCCCGATGCGTCCGGCGATTTCTGTCTGGCGCGCGGCGACATCGACCTTGTGATAATGCAGGGCATGCAGCGTCGCGGCTGTCGGCGAGGGCACCCAGGCGCAGTTCGCGCCGGCCATCGGATGGCCGATTTTCTGCTCCAGCATGTCTGCCATGCGGTCCGGCATGGCCCACATGCCTTTGCCGATCTGCGCCTTTCCGGCCAGTCCGCAGGCCAGTCCGACATCGACATTCCAGTCCTCATAGGCCCCGATCCATGTGGCACCTTTCATGTCGGCCTTGCGGATCATCGGCCCGGCTTCCATCGAGGTATGTATCTCGTCACCGGTCCTGTCGAGGAATCCGGTGTTGATGAAGACGACACGCGATTTGGCGGCACGGATACATTCCTTGAGGTTCACCGTGGTACGGCGTTCCTCATCCATGATGCCGATCTTGATGGTGTTCGCCTCGAGGCCGAGAAGGTCTTCCACGGCAGCGAAAATTTCGACGGCGAAGGCGACTTCTGTGGGACCATGCATTTTTGGCTTCACGATATAGACGGAGCCGGCGGCGGAGTTGCGCCCGTCGCGCAGATCGGGAAGTGCCGCGGCGACTGTCATGAAGGCATCCATGATTCCTTCGGGAATCTCGCTGCCATCGGAAAGGTGGATGGCCGGGTTGGTCATCAGGTGCCCGACATTGCGGACCAGCATCAGCGCACGCGCCTTCAGGCTTGCAGCGCTGCCGTCGGCGGCGGTAAAGGAGATGTCGTCGGCAAGCTTGCGGGTAACGGTGCGTCCACCCTTCTCGAAACTTTCTTCGAGCGTGCCGTCCATCAGGCCACGCCAGTTGCGATAGGCCTGGACCTTGTCCTCGGCATCGACACAGGCGACGGAGTCTTCGCAATCCATGATGCTGGACATGGCCGATTCAGCGACCACATCATTAATGCCAGCGGCGTCTTCACGTCCGATCACGCCCTCACGGTCGATCTTGATCAGGACATGCAGGCCATTGTTCTTCAGTACCACGGTCTGCGGGGCGCTCGCATCGCCGATATGGCCGGCAAATCCGGCGGCGTTTGCCAGCGTGCCGGCCGCATCACCAAGCTGTGCCAGGAGGGCACCGTTCGATACCGACAGTCCGGTTACGTCGGTCCAGCTGCCGTTGTCGAGTGGAAGCGCCTCATCAAGGAAGGCGCGGACCCGTGCGATCACCTTGCCGCCGCGCACCGGGTCATAACCGGACACCTGCACCTCTTCGGCTGGAATGGCGTCGGTTCCGTAAAAGGCATCATACAGGCTGCCGAAACGCGCATTTGCAGCGTTCAGTGCGTAACGCGCATTGGTGATCGGAACGACAAGCTGTGGCCCGGCAATGCTGGCGATCTCCGGATCGACCTTGCTTGTCTCCACCGAGAAATCATCGCCTTCTTCGACAAGATAACCGATCTCGCCAAGGAACGCTGTATAGGCTGCGCTATCGATTCCCGCAGCGGCGTTTTCGGTCAGCCAGGCATCGATCTGTGACTGCATGGTCGCGCGCACAGCCAGAAGCTCGCGGTTGCGCGGTGCAAGGCGATGAACAGCCGAATCAAAACCATTCCAGAATGCATCAGGCGCAACGCCCGATCCGGCAAGAAGGTCGGTTTCGACAAAGGCAGCGAGTTCGGCAGCAACCGACAGATCGCCACGCGCAACAAATTCAGTCATTGATGTCTCCAAAGGTCAGGCACGGTCCCGCGACCGGGATCCGAGCAGAACATAAGCCCTGCGCACCGGCTTGCCAACCGTCAACGGCAGATTGCGCAAGTGCCCTGCCCTAAAGGCTCTGCACGGACCATGAAATCAGGGACGTTTCCAGTCGAGGCCGGCGGCGGCGAGTGTGGTTTCAATGTCGCCGAGAAGCCTGTCGAGTGCCGCGCGGCCAGCAGCTTCGGCACGAGCGACAAGCGCCGCCTCGGTGTTGGAGGCACGGATCAGCCACCAGCCGTCACCCGATCGCACCCGCACTCCATCGATGCTGTTCACATCCTTTGCGTCATGTCCGGACAGCACATGCGCCCGGATTTTTTCCATCGCATCGAACTTCACCGTGTCGGGGCAGTCTATGCGCAGCTCGGGCGTGGCATGCTGTTCGGGAAGCGAATCCATGAATTCGGTGATCGACTGGCCGCCCTTTACCATCTGCGTGATGACGCGGGCGGCGGCATAGATGGCGTCATCAAACCCCAGATAATTATCGGCGATGAAGATATGGCCCGACATCTCTCCGGCGAGAGGGGCCTCGAGCTCCTTCATCCGCTTCTTCATATGGCTGTGGCCTGTCTTCCAGATCTGCGCGTCGGCGCCGGCACTCTCGACGAGCCGTAACGCCGCTTCTGAGGATTTCACATCCAGCAGGATCGGCGCGCCCGGATGTCGTGCGGAGACATCCTTTGCCAGAAATGCAGTCAGCAGGTCGCCCGGCACCTGCCGGCCCTTGCCATCGATGATGCCGATCCTGTCGCCGTCACCGTCAAAACCGATGCCGAGATCGGCGCCTGCCGCGGCAACTTCTGCCCGCAACAGCTCGAGCGTTTCCGGGTCGACCGGGTTCGGATGGTGGTTTGGAAAGGTTCCGTCAATTTCAGGGAACAGTACCTTATGTGTGCCATCAAGATGCGCCACCAGCTTTTCGGTGGCTGGTCCGCTGGCCCCGTTGCCGCAATCCCAGATGACCGACAGGCCCGTTGCGACGGCGCCGGCGGCGAGCCGGTCGACATAGGCCTCTTCAATGTCCCGTGTTATGACGCCTCCGTCATCGTTGCGATCAGGTCCGGCGGCGCTGACACGGCCAAGCTCCTCGATATCGGCGCCGAAGAAAGACAGGCCGCCCATCACCATCTTGAAGCCGTTATGCGTTGGCGGATTGTGGCTTCCGGTTACCTGAATGGCGCCGCCGCTGGCAAGTTCGTGTGCAGCGAAATACAGCATGGGGGTTGGACCGCAGCCAATATCAGATACCTGCGCACCACCTGCAACAAGCCCGTCAATCAGTGCAGCGGCAAGTACTGGTGAAGACAGCCTGCCATCCCGCCCGACAGCCACCTCATTGCCAAGGCCGCGCTGCGTCTGGATGCCGATGAAGGACAGGCCGATGGCAAAGGCGTCATCGGTGGTCAGCGTGTCTTCGAATATCCCGCGGATGTCATAGGCCCGCAATATTGTCGGGTGGAAGCGATGAGCGCTCATCCCAGCCGCTCGCCAAGCCAGTCGTGAAGCTCGTCCCGCATTTGGTCATTGTTCAGGCCAAAGGCGACATTCGCCTGCAGGAAGCCAAGCTTGGAGCCACAGTCGAACCGTTCACCGGAAAACCGGACGCCGGTAAAGGGTGCCTTGCCAATCTGCTTGGCGAGGGCGTCGGTCAACTGAATCTCGCCTCCCGCACCACGCTCCTGTGCCGCCAGTGTCTCGAATACCTCTGGCGTTATGATATAGCGGCCGACAACGGCGATGTTGGACGGCGCAGATGAAGGGTCCGGCTTTTCGACGAGACCCTCGACCTGCACGATTCGGCCGTCATCGGTGCCCGGCTTGACGATCCCGTACGAGCCTGTCTGCTGGTGGGGCACGTCCATTACAGCAACCATGTTGCCGCCTTTATAGGAGTCGACCATTTCCTTCACACAACTGGCCCCGAGGATCAGGTCATCGGCGAGGAGAACGGCAACCGGCTCGGAACCGACAAGATGGCGCGCACACCAGACGGCATGACCGAGCCCTGCCGGTTGCTGCTGGCGGACATAGAAGACCGATCCGGGGTTGTGCAGCATGTCCTTGACCAGATCCAGCGCCTCGTCCTTGCCCTTTGCGCCAAGCGTCGCCTCCAGCTCGAAGGAATGGTCGAAATGGTCTTCGATGGCTGTCTTGTTGCGACCGGTGACGAAGATGAATTCCTCGACGCCTGCCTCCGCAGCCTCCTCGACCGCATACTGGATCAGTGGCTTATCGACGACAGGCAGCATTTCCTTGGGCATTGCCTTTGTCGCGGGGAGAAACCGCGTGCCAAGACCGCCCACTGGAAAAATGGCCTTCTTGATCATGGGAGCATCCTTGCGATTACGAGAGGCGGCTGGTACCCATGGATAGCTTTCCGCGAATCGCGGGTCAAGCCAGCAGCATGTTTCCACAACTGGTATGCAAGACCATGTCAGGCTTCAGCTCCTCCGATGTTCACGCCCTCCTTACGACTTCTGCCGAGGTGAAACTGCAGACCGCCGCGGACTGCAGCGAGGCGGTGATGCAGGCGGCCGAAATGATCGCTGCGAGCCTTGGTGGCGGCGGCAAGCTCTTGTTCTGCGGAAATGGTGGCTCGGCCGGCGACTCACAGCATCTCGCGGCCGAATTTGTCGCCACGCTTGATCACCGGCGGCCCCGCCAAGGGCTGGCGGCGCTGGCGCTGACCACGGACACCTCCTTCCTGACCGCCTATGCGAATGATTTCGGGTTTGAAGGCGTCTTTGCACGGCAGGTGGAAACACTTGGCTGCCCCGGCGATGTGCTTGTCGCCATTTCGACGAGCGGCAACTCTGGAAATGTGGTAGCGGCTTGCAAGGTGGCGCGCGAAAACGGCATCCGGATCTGTGCCATGACGGGCGAGGGTGGAGGCCAGCTGGCGGAATATGCCGATGTGCTGCTCGCCGTTCCAAGCAAGGTAACAATGCATATTCAGGAATCGCATATCGCGCTTGGCCATGTCATGACACTTGCTGTGGAAAGGTTGATGGACCTCTAGCTGAAATGATTTGCACAGGACTTATTCTGTCTGTAACGAGGACGCGACTGAACTTGTGGCGGATGCCTGGCCCAGCCCGCCAACCAAACCGCAGGAGACGGATGTGAAGCTGGCAGTCATTGGAACCGGTTATGTTGGTCTTGTGTCCGGTGCCTGTTTTTCCGAATTCGGTTTTGATGTTACCTGTATTGATAAGGATGCAGGCAAGATCGACAGTATCAGATCGGGTGTGATGCCGATCTATGAGCCGGGTCTTGAGGACCTTGTGGCACGCAACGTCGCGGCCGGCCGACTGCATTTTACAACTGAGCTTGGGCCGGCAGTTGCAGATGCAGATGCCGTGTTTATTGCGGTGGGAACACCCACCCGGCGTGGGGACGGGCATGCCGACCTGACCTATGTGTTTGACGCTGCGCGAGAGCTTGCCGGCTACATGTCCGGCTATACCGTGGTTGTCACGAAATCCACCGTGCCGGTGGGAACGGGCCGCGAAGTTGAATCTGTTATCAGGAATGCCAGCCCTGACGCCGATTTCGATGTGGCATCCAATCCTGAGTTTCTTCGCGAAGGTGCCGCCATCGGCGATTTCATGCGACCGGACCGCGTAGTGGTCGGGGCCGAGACCGAGCGTGCACAGGATGTGCTTCGCGCCCTTTACCGGCCGCTTTATCTCATTGAGACTCCGATCCTGGTGACCAGCCTCGAAACGTCTGAGTTGATCAAATATGCGAGCAACGCCTTTCTTGCGGTGAAGATCTCCTACATCAACCAGATGGCGGATCTGTGCGAAAAGGTCGGCGCCGATGTTCATGGTGTCGCAAGGGGCATGGGCCTTGATCAGCGCATAGGCAAAAAGTTCCTGCACCCCGGGCCCGGCTATGGCGGGTCCTGTTTCCCGAAGGATACACTTGCGCTGGTCAGGACCGCCGAAGACCATGATGCCGATATCGGCATCGTCAGCGAGGTGGTGACCTACAATGATTCGCGCAAGCGGTCGATGGCTGATCGCATCATCGCATCCGCTGGTGGTGACATTGCCGGCAAGGCTGTTGCGGTGCTTGGCCTGTCCTTCAAGCCGGAAACGGACGACATGCGTGACAGCCCGTCACTGGATATTTTGCCAGCCCTGGTTGAGGCCGGTGCTATCGTGCGGGCCTATGACCCGAAGGCGATGGAAGAGGCGCGCACCATGCTGCCCGACGCCACCATTTTCACCGATAGCGCCGCAACCTGTCTCGAAGACGCGGATGTGGCAGTGGTGGTCACGGAATGGAACGAATTCCGGGCCCTGACCCCGGCGCATTACCTCGATTCCATGCGTGGCAAGGTTCTCGTCGATCTTCGCAATATCTACCGCCCCGAGGATATGCGCGAGGCGGGCCTGTCCTATCACTCGATTGGCCGCGATTAAGTCTGCGCCTCATGCCGGGTCGATAAAATATGTCCGGCCACTGCACAGCATTTGCCAGCGCGCCCGCATTCACCCTAGACTCCACCCCGTCGATTGATGGAGGGCAGGACAATGGGTGACAAGCACGATCGCAGCATGATGGAAAACCTTTACTGGTGGGGGGTGCCAACCCTGTTCCGCGCCCCGCACGAGGGGCCGGACGGGGCGGATATCGCCCTTGTCGGGGTGCCCCATTCGACCGGCAACGGCACCACCGAGCGCGACCAGCATCTGGGCCCCCGCGCCGTGCGCAATGTCTCCGCGCTTCAACGCCGTGCGCATGGGGGATTTCAGCTGGACCCTTGGGAAGCTGCAAAAATTGTCGATGTCGGTGATGTGCCGTTCCCGCGGGCCAACGACAATGAAGACTGTATTCAGAGGATCACGGAATTCTATAAGGACATCGACACCAGCAGCGCGCGGCCGGTGTCGATCGGCGGCGACCATTCCATTACTGGCGGCATCATTCAGGGCCTTGGCCGCGGCAAGCTGGCCGGCGGCGAGAAGATCTGCTTTCTGCATCTTGATGCGCATACCGATGTCTTCACCACCGTCGATCATTTCCTTGGCGCCGAGAAGAGCGCCGCGCACTGGGGCGCCTACACCGCTGATCAGGGTATGATTGATCCGGCCGGGTCGATGCAGATTGGCCTTCGTGGCCATCCACGCACACTGGACTGGCTGCAGCCATCATATGACTACGGATATAATGTCGTAACCATGGCCGACTACCGCAGGCGCGGTGCTGCCGACGTCATCGCGCAGGCACGCGAGGTTCTCGCCGGCCGGCCCGTCTACATCACCTTTGATCTGGATTGCCTCGACCCGTCGGTGGCGCCGGCCGTCTCTAATATCGAGCCCGGCGTGACCGGGTTCTCGATGGATGAAGCCGTCGAGCTTCTTCACGCGGCAAGGGGGCTGAACATCATCGGTGGTGATGTGGTCTGCATGATGCCGACCAAGGACAGCCCGAACAACATCACCGCGATGGTGGGCGCGGCGGTCATGTTCGAGATGATTTCGATGATCGCGGAAAATACGGCTGAGGGCTGAGGGTCGGAGGCTGCGGTTGCCGCCGGTTGATCGTCACACTCAGTGACCAAGCCATCGCGGAAGCGCCGTATCAGCGGCGGCGCTGACAGCAGCCTCGACACAGGCGGCAATCCCGCCAAGCCGCACCCGGCATCCTGACAGGCCGGTGGCATAATGGGCATATTTGCCCGAATTGGTCATCAGCACTTTCGTATCCGGCGGGAACAGGGGCTGTGTGATCGAACACCAGCACAGATCGGAATAGAGCGTAACCCCGGATGCCTCCAGCCTTGCCGCCACGCCGTCCTGCCGCGCGATATCCAGCACATCGCGTCCGATAGTGACGATAAGCTTTACATCTGCGTGGCAGTGCCGGCCGTCAAACGCGGCGTCCATGAGGTGCAATTCGGCGAGTGACAGATGCGGACTGCCGATGGCGACAAGATCAATGTCTGCGCCGCCAGAATTGAGCTGCTGCCAGGCGTCTGTGAGCATCTTTTGGGTGATCGGAAGGGTATCCGCATCGGGCGCTGGAGGGTGTTCGGCTTCGGGCGTATGGCCGGTGATGTGGAGCATTGGCGCCCCCGACATGCTACCAAAGGCGGCACAAATCGCTTTCATGGCATCCTCATCGACCCGCATATTTTCCAGCCCGTGCAGAAGCGGGATCCGGTCCGGCGAGAGCTTGCCGAGAACCCAGCCGAGAAGAGGCCAGAACCCGTCATCGACACCCTCTGGAATTGCCGTGAGCTCGACAATCCGCCGGGCCCGCCTGCCGCTGTCCGCATAGGTGCCGCAATAGGGCGCGCGGCCGGTCATGGCGACGAACAGGTCCAGGTAATCCGGAATTTTCAGCGTGCGTGCGCCGAGAACGCTGTTGGCATAGATCACCGCGTTGGATTCCGACCAGCCGATGCATTCACCGGCAGCCGGTGGCGCATCCAGAAGATATGGAGCGCAGGTAAAGCTCGGTGCCGCGCCCATACCGGTATAGCTGTCTGCAAGCCTGCTGGCGCGCGCGCCGAACGCATCATCAACACCCTGTTGCCGCCAGTTGCGGCGATCGACCGAAATGGCGTTGATGGTGGTGGGGATTCGCACCCTCGCCCCCTTCGCCGCCATGGTTTCGGCAAATCTGAGATTGGCGTCATGGGCAAGGATGCAGCCGTCGATATGGCCGCGCGTCACATCGACCAGCCGCCCGGCCCCCTGCATGACCGCCAGCCTGCATATGATATCCATGGCCATCGCCGTCACCGGCCCGTCCACCCCGTCCAGCATGGATTGATCACGGGCGGTCAGCTCCATTGCGGACAGGTCGGCATCTTCGAGCCGCGTGGCGGTCCCGTCGATGGAGAGCCCGCCGTCATCGATCACGGCATGCGTGGCGGTGGACAGATTCCCGAACAGATCGGGTGGCAGGCGCAGCACCGGGACCGGCTGGCCGAATACCTGGCCCGCGACCAGTGCGCCAAGCGTCAGGATTTCCTCGGCCTCGCCAAAAATCAGCGCGGCAGGTGCCAGCCCGTTCAGCGCCAGCTCCAGAAGCACGCCGCTTCCGCTGCATGAGCCGCGCGATGTCGGCATGGCGACCACCTTGCCGGTGACGGACTGTCCGCAGGCGGGGTGATGGGTGTCGATGATGGTGCCACTGTCCGGATCGACCCCGCCCCAGAAGCTGAGGCCGTCCTCAAGGAAGATGAGGTCGCCTGATGCCGCTCCGCTCGTCAGACGCATGCCGGTGCCGGAAGCTGCGCCGCCGACACCTCGATCCGCGGCAAGGCTATCTGCCGGATTGACCATATGCCCCTCACTTCTACCCAGTCTGACACTGCGCTGGTGCTTGCGGTTTCACTCTAGCCACATCGCGCCTCTATAGGGAGCCTGAATGGGATCAAGCCATGTGAAATCGCGCCAGGACGGGTTATGGCGAGCCGTTTCGGCTGTTCCCGCATCGCGTTCGTTTGGATGAATGTTCCGCTGGTCTCTGTCCGAAGAGACTGGAGCGGGTGAAGGGATTCGAACCCTCGACCCCAACCTTGGCAAGGTTGTGCTCTACCCCTGAGCTACACCCGCGGTCGCGTTGCTGACATAATGCCGGCGCGTCTCGCGTGGCGACGGTATAAAACAACGTGCCACACCTTGCAAGTGGTGAATGCGGCCTTCGGGAGATTTCAGGCAGGGCGGCCTAGAGCGCGGCCTGCATCGCCTCAGCAATCTGCTGCTGCTGCGCCGGCACCAGATAGGGGTGCATCGGCAGTGCCAGCACGCGCTCGCACAAGTCGCGTGTCACCTCTAGGCCGCAACCGCTTGCCGGAAACGCCCTGTAGGGCGGCTGCCGGTGCATCGGCACCGGATAATAGATCGCGCTTGGAACACCCTTGTCGCGAAGCATGGCCATCACCGCGTCACGGTCCGTACCGGCGGGGAGCTTTACCGTATATTGGGCCCAGCTCGAGGTCGCACCGGCGCCAAGGCGTGGGGTTTCGACAATGCCGTCAAGAAGCGTGGCATAGAGGTCGGCCACCTGCTGGCGCTGAACCAGCTCGTCATCAAAAATATCCATCTTTGCGTCAAGCACCGCCGCCTGCATCGTGTCTAGCCGTGCCGTCATGCCGATGCGGATGTTCTCGTAGCGCGTCCTGCCCATGCCGTGGATGCGGCAGGACCGCATGATTTCGGCCTGTCCGTCATCATCGGTGAACACCGCGCCGCCGTCGCCATAGCAGCCGAGTGGTTTTGCCGGAAAGAAGCTTGTGCAGGTGATCTCGGCAAGCTGGCCGACGGGAATGCCGCTATGGCTGGCGCCGAAGCTCTGCGCTGCGTCATCCATCACCCACAGGCCTTCGCTCTCGGCAAAGCTGCTGATCGCGGGGTAATCCGCTGGCTGGCCGAACAGCCCGACGCCAATGATGCCAACGACCTGGATTCCGGCATCTTTCGCCGCGGTCATGGCGGCAGGAAGCCCGGCCGGGTCGAGATTGAAAGTGATGGGGTCGACCTCGGCAAACACCGGAATGGCGCCAAGCACCGGCATCACCTCGGCGCTGGCGGCAAAGGTGAAGGAAGGAACAATCACACCCTGGCCCGGCCGCAGACCCTTTGCCAGCAGTGCGAGGATCAGTGCGTCCGTTCCGGACGAGCAGCTGATGCAGTGTTTGGTGCCGGCAGCTTCGGCAAGCCGCGCTTCGATGGCGCCCACTTCCGGGCCCATGATATAGGCGCCATGATCTAGAACCGTGCCGAAGCCGGCTTCAATCTTGTCGCGGATGCGGGCTTGCTGTGCCGCGAGATCGATAAAGGGGATCATGGTCAGGCTCTTTCCTTGATGGCGTGCCGGTCGTCGCCAGCTGTCCCAAATTCGGTGAAATTCTTGGTCATGGCCTCGAGCACACGCTGGACGGCCATTGCGTCATCCAGGCCGGTCAGGGCCGGCTCGTTTGTCTCGCAGCTGGTGACAAAAGCCTGCATTTCCTGTTTCAGCGGCTCGGCCTCGGCGACCGGGAGATATACGGGATTGGCGCGCTCAACGGCGAAATTGTCGCCGTCCGGCGTAATGCTGTCGCGATACAATGTCAGCTTTTCTGCCCAGGGGCGGGTGTCGTCGAAGACAATCGCGCCCTCGCTCCCGCTGACGGTCAGCCGGTGCTCCTTATAGGGTGACATCCAGCTTGTGGTCATCGCGGCGCTGCGCCCACCGGCAAACGCCAGAAAGCTCGACAGCGTGTCCACATTGCCTGGCGTCACATGGCTGGCGCCGGAACAGCCCACCTTCTCAGGCTCATCGCCCATGATCGCCAGGACCAGCGAGACATCATGCGGGCACAGATCGTGGATCACCGACTCGGTGGCGCGGATACGGCCCATCGCCAGCCGGTTTGCCGAGACGTGGCGCACCTCGCCGATGACACCAGCTTCGACCTGCGACTGGAGCTCGCGAAACGCGTCGTGATAACGGATCAGGTGGCCGACCATCAGCTGCCTGCCGGCTTCTGTTGCGGCGGCTGACATGCGTTCGGCTTCAGCGAGTGTCAGGGCAAAGGGCTTCTCGACATAGGCATGGAGCCCGCATTCCAGTGCGCGGCAGGCAAGGCCGGCATGCGTTGGCGCCACACTCGCGATCACCACACCATCCAAATCATGGCTGGAAAGCAATTCGTCGACAGGCGCATGGCTGGCGCCGAATTCGCCGGCAAAATCTTCGGCACGGGCAAGGTGCTGGTCGGCGACACTGGCCAGTACGCCAAGCGAGGCAAGGTTGCGGGCCAGATTGCGGCCCCACATGCCGCAGCCGATCAATCCTATGCGTGTCATCGCCACCTGTTTCTTTGGCCGGATGTTCAAACTAGCGTCCTCGGCGGTCGTAGGCCGGGTCGCCGGCCGGGTCAATCGTTGCATTCTGTTACACAAGGTCTGTGTCAGGCCTGGCCGGCAGGACGGCTTGACAAATGGCGCCATAAATCTATCTGTCAGCGGGCAACCCATCTACTGCGGAGCCCGAAACATGGACGCCTCGTCTGCTTTCAAGGACACGCTTCCCACAACCCCGGAAGCCCTCGTCGAGACATTGGAAAATGCCGGCATCACTTTTACCCGTCATGAGCATCCGCCGCTTCGCACGGTGGAGGAGTCCAAGGGCCATCGTGGTGACATGGTGGGCACTCACGTCAAGAACCTGTATCTGCGTGACCGCAAGAAACGCAATTTTCTGGTCGTTGCGCAGGAGGACCGCGAGATCGACCTGAAGGCATTGCAGGACAAGATCGGAGCGGACAGGCTATCTTTTGGCAGCGCCGACCGGTTGTTCGAGTTCCTCGGCGTGCGTCCTGGCGCGGTCAGCCCGTTCACGGTGATCAACGATACTGAACACCGGGTCAGGCTCGCACTGGACAGCAGCCTGATGGAGGCCGACATGCTGTATTTCCATCCGCTGGTGAATGACCTGACACTGGGTGTGACGCCGGAAGGGCTGCGCCGGTTCCTCGAGGTCACCGGTCATGAACCGATGACGGTGTCGCTCTAGCCACCCATCTTGTTTTGACGGACTGCATACCTAGATTCACTCTAGAGAATGTAAATGCCTGCCAGCCGCCAGTCCCGGCGGTGCCAAACCCAGAATTAGCGGACACGAACTTGCCATGGATCAAATGATTTCAGCACCTCAGTCGACACCTGTTGACGTCACAATGGACAATTTCATGGCCGAGGTGATTGAAGGTTCGAAAGCGACACCAACCATCGTGCAGTTCTGGGCCCCCTGGTGCGGGCCCTGCAAGCAGCTTGGCCCGGTTCTTGAAAAAGTTGTTGGTGCCAGCGGCGGCAAGGTCCGCATGGTGCGGGTGAATATTGATGACAACCAGCAGATTGCACAGCAGCTGCGGGTGCAGTCCGTGCCGACTGTCTATGGATTTGTCGATGGCCAGCCGGTTGATGGTTTTGCCGGGGCGCAACCTGAATCCAGCGTGAAGCAGTTTGTCGAGAAACTGTCTTCGATGGGCGGTGCGGGTGCTGATATCGCCTCGATGCTCGAGGCGGCCGAGGCGGCGCTCGCCTCTGGTGATCACGGCACTGCCATGATGCAGTTTCAGGAAGTGATGAGCGCCGCGCCGGAATCTGTTGCTGCACTTGCCGGTGTCGTGCGGTGCCTGAGTGCCAGCGGTGACAATGCCGGTGCACGTGAGGTGATCGACCAGCTGAATGATGACTATCGCCAAGACCCGGCGATGCAGTCGGCGATCGCGGCGGTTGAACTTGCGGAAAAGGCGTCGGAATCTGCAGGTGAGCTGGATGCCGCAAAGGCAGCCGTCGAGGCTGACCCGAATGATCTTGCCGCGCGTCAGGAATATGCGCTGGCGCTCTATGCAATTGGCGCCAATGCCGATGCGATGGCCCAGCTTCTGGAGTCCATCCGCATCGAGCGTGGCTGGAATGACGATGCAGCGCGACTGCAGCTTCTGGAGTTTTTCGCCACGCTTGGCGCGGCAAACCCGGATGTGATCGCTGCTCGGCGCAAGCTTTCGACCCTTTTGTTTTCCTGAGGATATTGCCCTCGAGTGAGGTTTGGACGATGAACACAGATTTTGATGCCGCTGCGTCCTTGCCGTCGCAGATTCCGATTTTCCCGCTGCCGAGCGCGCTGCTGCTTCCGGGCGGCCAGCTGCCGCTGAATATTTTTGAGCCGCGTTATCTTGCGATGATCGAGGATGCACTCGGTGCCAGCGGTCGGCTGATTGGCATGGTGCAACCCATCGAGGAAGACGGGCAGCTGTTCGGAATCGGCTGTGCCGGCCGGATCAGCTACTTCCAGGAAACCGGCGACGGGCGCTACATGATTGCGCTGAATGGTGTCAGCCGGTTCCGGCTTCATGATCACAAGGTGACGTCCCGTGGTTACCGGCTTGCCGATGTCGGTTGGGAGGAATTCATCACCGACCTCGAGGATGGCGAAGGCGGGATTGGCAACCGCGATCACATGTTTTCGGTCATGCGCCGCTATTTCGATCAGCGTGGGTTCGAAGCTGACTGGGACCAGATCGAACAGTCTGACGATAACTCCATTCTGAACACACTTGCGATGGTCTGCCCGTTTGATGTGGCCGAAAAGCAGGCGCTTCTCGAGGCTGAAGGAATCACTCGCCGCGCTGATCTGCTTGTGGCTATGATGGAAATGGCGCTTCACGAGGATGACGGTCAGAATGACGCAAGACACTGATACCCGGTCCGGCGCCGATGCGCCTGGTGTTGACCCGGCCATGCTCGAGGTGCTGGTCTGCCCGGTCACGCATGGTCCGCTCGAATATGACCGCGCGCGAAACGAGCTCGTGAGCCGCCAGCTCGGCCGTGCCTTTCCAGTTCGCGCCGGCGTGCCGGTGATGCTGCTGGATGAAGCGCGCGAGCTGAGCGAGACCGAAATCGGGGCGCTTCGCAAATGACCGCCGCCTGGCCCTCGGAAATCCGGCTGGCAAGTGACAAGCGCACGCTTCATGTGACGTTCGAGGGCGGTGAGAGCTTTGCGCTGGCCGCCGAGCTGTTGCGTGTGGAATCCCCCTCAGCCGAGGTTCAGGGCCATGGTGCCGGACAGAAGACCACGCCGTCCGGCAAGCAGAATGTCGCCATTTCAAGGGTGGAGCCGGTCGGCAATTATGCCGTTCGCCTTGTCTTTGACGATGGCCATGATACCGGCCTGTTCAGCTGGGATATCCTGCATGATTACGGAATGCGTCAGGACAGCCTGATGGCGGAATATATGGAGCGCCTTTCTGTCGCCGGACAGCAGCGCAGCTAAACCCTCTCATTTCAGATTGAAGGGCCGGTGTTGATTATCGGCCGGTCTCGTCGGGGAGCCTGCCGTCCAGAAGCGCCGCGTCGGCGAGCCGGCCACCCTCTGCGATTTCCGAAAAAAGAGACTTGCCGGGAAGCCTGTTGAGGATCGAAAACCCCATTCCGGCCGCCCGGCGCACCATTGGCGGGGCGGCGGCGAACAGCTTGTTCAGCCCTGATGTCGCGACACTCATCGCCAACCGTTCATTGAAGCGCGCCGATTCATATGCACTGCGAAGCGACGGATGCGAGGCGGCCAGGCCGCGCCGGTGCGTTGCCACGATCAGATCTGCCAGAACCGCAGTATCAGCCAGCGCCAGATTATAGCCCTGTCCGGCAAGTGGGTGGATGCTGTGTGCCGCATCTCCCGCAAGCACAAGGCCCGGCGCCGTGATTCGGCGGCGCCATGCCGGCTGCAACGGCCATGCAAGCCTGTCTCCAGCCAGCGCCATATAGCCCAGACGCGGTCCAAATGCCTCGAGGCAGGCTGCCTCGAAGGACGCATTGTCAGCGGCAATCAGGCGTTGCGCAGTGTCGTTTGGCAGGGTCCAGACAAGCGACATCTCGTAACCGCCGCCATCGCCCGGTCCCGGCATCAGGGCAAAAGGACCGGTCGACAGGAATCGCTGGAAAGCGGTGCCCTCATGCGGTCGCTCGGTGCGAAGGGTGGTCACGATCGCCGTCTGGCTCTGCCGCTCCTCGCGCCGGCCAAGGCCGGCAAGCTCGGCCATCATACTGCGCGCGCCGTCACAGGCGACAACGAGCGAGACGTCCATCGTCTCCTCATGTCCGGCGGACTCTGCAAGACCAAGCGACGAGACCGTGTCACCCGCCGACCAGCCCGTCACCGCGCAACAGCGGCGTTCAATGACATCTGTGGTAGCCAGCGTTTCACGAAGAGCCGACTGCAGTGCTGCATTGGCGACCACATATCCCATTGGCGCGTCACCGGACTGCCAGGACAGGTCGCTGTCTGCGCGGCGTCTGGCGGCAAGCCCGGTCGGTGCTGGTCCTTCGGCGACAGCGATCTGCGTTACCGGCGCCGGCGGCGTTTTAAGCCTGTCCCATACGCCGAGCGCGGCCAGCATGCGTGCCCCGGCAGCGTTGATGGTTGTCGTTCTCTCGTCGGGATGGGCCGCGTCGGCTTCGGCGCGGTCGATCAGGTTGATGCGCGGACCCGTATGGGACAGCGCGGCAGCCGTCATCAGGCCGGTCAGTCCGCCGCCGATAACCGCGATGCCGGGGGTGCCGTTTTTAGTCATCGCCGCTCTCGCGATTGGCAAAGTGCCGCTCCACCACATCCCGGGCCAGAGCTGCGAGGTCAGTGCCGTCGAACAGATAGGCGTGGCACCCGGCGGCCTGACCAGCGACGACATCACTGTCGCGGTCGCCAATCATCACCGACGTGGCAAGGTCGACATTCCATTTTTCCGCCAGCTCGAGGATCATCCCTGGCGCCGGCTTGCGGCGCGGGGATGGCGCCCTCAGTTGCGCAGCTGCGGCGTCGGGGTGGCTGGCGCAAAAGGCGATATCGGTGATCCGCCCGCCGGCGCGTTTCGCCTCGTGGCACAGGTGATCGTTAAAGGCGGCCATGTCGGCTTCGGTGTACAGCCCTTTGCCAATGCCGCCCTGGTTGGTGACGATGAAACAGGCGATGCCGTGTCGATGGAACAGCGCAAGTGCCTTTGGCGCGCCCGGCATCCACGCAAAATCCTCAACCTTGTGCGTATAGCCATGGTCCACGTTCAGCGTGCTGTCACGGTCCAGAAACACCGCCGGTATCTTGCCTGCCGCAGCCGTCATCAGGAATTTGTTCCTCGTCGTATCACGTTACCAAGATGTAGGGTGAGCCTTGCCGCTTGTCCATCGGCAATGCGGTCGCAACCGGGAACCGGACGGCTTGGTTGCTGACATCATCATTCAGGGCCGGGATGCCGGAGAAGCGTGATGATTTGGCGCTGGGTGATTGCTCCTCAATCCACGATGCGTTAGTTCTGTGATGTGGTCTGTGACGCGGTTTGGCCGTGTGGGCGAATGTCATCCCGTCGAGGTGACAGGCAGCAAGACATATGAATTGAATGGCAGTCGAATTGAATGGCAGTCACATTGAATGGCAGGCTGAACGGCATTATGACGGCGCGAATTGGCGGAACATGGAACTGAACCCGGAATACAGGATTTTCGACGGCAATATGTTCGCGCAGATGCGCGCGCTTCTCGCCGACCAGCAGCCTTGCGAAGGCAGCACGCTGCTGGACCTGTCCATCGGCGAGCCACAGATACCCGGTGGACCGCTGCTGACAGACAGCATCGCGGCGCATAATGACGGCTGGCAATTCTATCCAAAAGCTGCCGGGCATGCGCGCTTCACCTCCGCAGTGGAGACTTACATCGCCCGCCGCTGGCCGTCAGCCGCCGGGCTGGTCGATCTTGACCGTCAGATGCTGCCGGTCCCTGGCACGCGCGAGCCGCTGGCCTTTTTCGGCGGGCTGGTCCGGAACACCAAGCCAAATGCGGCAGCGCTTGTCGCCAATCCCTATTACCATGCCTGGCGGGCCGGGGCGCTCGCCTCGGGTGCCGAGATCAGATATCTGAATGCCTTTGCAGATGACGGGTTTGTTCCCGATCTTGGCGCGCAGCCGGACACCGTCCTGGCGCGAACGACCATTGTCTATCTGTGCAGCCCGACCAATCCGCAGGGCGGAGTCATGTCACTGGATGACATCAAGTCGGCGATCAGGCTGGCCCGTAGATATGACTTCCTGCTGGTCATGGATGAATGCTATTGCGACATCTGGCGCGGCACGCCGCCGCCAGGCGCTCTCGAGGCTGCGGCGGCCCTTCATGAAGAGAATGGTGCGGATTCCGGACTTGATCCGCTGCGCAATCTGGTGGTGCTGAACTCGTTGTCGAAACGGTCCAGCGCCGCCGGGCTTCGGGCAGGTTATATCATCGGTGATGCGTCGGTTATCGGCCTCTATGCCAAGCTGGTTGCAAATTCCGGATCGCTGGTGCCGACACCTTTGCTGATGGTGGCCGCCGATCTCTATGAGGATGACGACCATGTTGCCGCAATTCGGGCCCATTATGACCACAGCTTCGCCCTTGCCGCACGCTATCTCGGAGTTACGCCACCGGCCGGCGGGTTCTTCCTGTGGCTTCCGGTGGATGACGATCATGAATTCGTCAGGCGACTGATGCGTGAACAGGCGGTACGGGCAATGCCGGGGTCTTTCATGGCAGAGACCAGCGAGGGTGTGAATCCCGGGGCCGGCTATGTCCGCCTTGCCCTTGTTCATGATCATGAGCGGACCGAGGAGAGCCTTGCCCGGGTTGCTGCGATCCATGATGGCGGCAAGGGCGTAGCACAGGCAGGCTGATGGCGGAAAACGGCGAAAAAGGCAAACTTCTGTCACCGGTGCTGTTGATGTTCCTGCGCCGGCGGGCGATGGAGGCATCCGGGCTTCTGCTGATCCTGGCCGGAGGCGCTTTGACGGCGATGCTGTTTTCGCCTGGCCGTCTTGATCCGTCCTGGAGCGCCTTTTCCCCCGGCCCCGTCAACAACTGGTTCGGCCCCGTCGGGGCCGCCATTGCCGGTGGCCTTCGAACCAGCCTTGGCACGGCAAGTTTCTTTGCCACGTTTCTTCCTCTTGGATGGGGCTATCGGCTGTTGCGCAAGCAGGCGATCGGTCAGCGTGTGGCACGGCTGTTTCTGGCGCCTGTTGCGCTTCTTCTTCTCGCCAGCGGCATTTATGGCCTGTCAGGTGGTTCCGGCAGTGCTGCCGGTGGGGCTGCCGGCGTGGTGCTCCTCGGCCTGACCATGCCGCATGTGCCGCCAGTGCCGCCTGTCTTCGGTCTTGGCATGACGCATTATCTTGGTGCCGGATACGCGCTGCTAGGCATTCTGCTCTGGTCCTGGAGCGCGACCCTCTCGCGCCGCCAGTGGGCGGTGCTTGTGATGCCGGTCCGGGTGCTGGCACGGCTGGTCGGCGGGGTGATAAGGCCGCGCCGCGCCGAGGCAGAGGATGGCGGCGAAGACGCGCCGGCGCTTGAATTGGCGGAGACCAGTGAGCCTGTTGCCGAAACCGGGAAGCCGGCGGCCAAGAAGCGGCCCCGCAAGATTGCCGGAAAGAAAAAGCGGCAGGAGCCGACAATCATTGATACCGGTGGCGACACAGGTGCGCCAGCCACCCCGTCCACCAACCAGGGGCGGCTTGATTTTGGTGGCGACGGCCAGTTCCGTCTGCCGCCGGCAAAGCTGCTGAAGGCGCCCGGAAAGGCGGCCTCCGGCCTGTCGAAGCAGGAGCTCGAGGCCACAGCCGTGGAGCTCGAGACAGTTCTCGGGGATTTCAGCGTCAAAGGGGAAATCACAGAATCCAGATATGGCCCGGTGGTGACGCGCCACGACCTTGAGCCCGCTCCCGGAACAAAATCACAGCGCGTGATCTCGCTGGCTGACGACATCGCCCGGTCGATGAGCGCGGTGTCTGTGCGCGTGGCTGTGGTGCCGGGGCAGAATGTCATCGGCATCGAGCTTCCGAATATTGACCGGCAGGTCGTTGTCCTTCGTGAGATACTTGATCATGCCGTCTGGCAGTCCGACGCCAGCAACCTGCCCATGGCGCTCGGCAAGGACATCGCCGGCGCGCCTGTGATCGTCGATCTGGCGAAGATGCCGCATCTTCTTGTGGCCGGCACCACCGGCTCGGGCAAGTCGGTGGGTATCAACGCAATGATCCTGTCGCTCCTCTATCGTCACACGCCGGAAACATGCCGGATGATTCTGGTTGATCCCAAGATGCTGGAACTGTCCGTCTATGATGGCATTCCGCACCTGCTGAGCCCGGTGGTAACCGAACCGTCCAAGGCGGTGACGGCTTTGAAATGGGCCGTTCGCGAGATGGAAACCCGTTATCGCAATATGGCGAAGCTGAATGTCCGCAACATCGCCGGCTATAACGAACGTGTGGCCAGGGCACGGGACGAGGGCGAGGTGCTGACGCGCCGTGTTCAGACAGGATTTGATTCCGAGACGGGCCGCCCGGTGTTTGAAGAAGAGATCCTGGACCTGACGCCATTGCCTTTCATCGTCGTGGTGATTGACGAGGTTGCCGACCTGATGCTGGTCGCCGGCAAGGAAATCGAGGCTGCCGTGCAGCGCCTCGCGCAGATGGCTCGGGCCGCTGGCATCCATGTGATCATGGCGACGCAGCGCCCCTCGGTCGATGTCATCACCGGCACCATCAAGGCGAACTTCCCCACCAGGATCAGCTTTCAGGTTACATCGCGGATCGACAGCCGCACCATTCTCGGCGAGCAGGGCGCCGAACAGCTGCTTGGCCGCGGCGACATGCTGTTCATGGAAGGCGGTGGCCGGGTGACGCGTGTTCACGGGCCGTTTGTCTCTGATGACGAGGTTCAGGCTGTGGCTGATTTCCTGCGCAAGCAGGGCGAGCCGGATTATAATGAAAAGGTTGTTGCCGAGGAAGAGGAGGCGGATGCAATTCCGGCTGGTGGCACGGGTGACCTTCTTGGTGGCAACAGCCTCTATGATCAGGCGGTGCAACTGGTGATTCGTGAGCAGAAAGCCTCGACAAGCTTTGTTCAGCGACATCTGAAGATCGGTTATAATCGGGCTGCCACCATCATCGAGGAGATGGAAAGCAACGGCATCATCAGTGCCGCCAATCATGTTGGCAAGCGCGAGGTTCTGGTAAGTGAGGAAGCCGGTCAGTGAGTGCGGGTATGAACTTGAATTGGATGAAACTTGTAATGTGGCGGCCTGTTGGGGAGCGGTTGAGACCAGTGGCAATGCCAATTGTATTGCCGATGGTAATGGCGGCGGCGATGCTGGTCGGGGGGATACTGTTTCCGGTGGCCGGCACGCTGGCCAATGCGCCGGATCCAGTGAGCCGTGCCGAGGCGTGGTTCGACAGCATCAGCACGATGAAGGCCGATTTCATTCAGGTGGCATCGGATGGCACGACGGCCACGGGCGAGCTTCATCTTCGCCGTCCGCACCGGATGAAGATCATCTATGACCTCGACGAGCCGCTGATCCTGCTGACAACGCCGGTCTGGTTGCATGTCGACAGGCCCGACGACAAGCATGTGACGAGCTATCCGATCAGCGAAACGCCCCTGTCGCTGATCCTGCAAGAGCAGGTCGAACTGCGATCGGACAAGTTCAAGACCAGCCATTCGGTACGCAACGGCATTACGCGCATCGTGCTGTCCAAAGATACTGGCGAGGGTGCCGGCCAGCTCACGCTGGAATTCACCAACAAGCCCTTCGTGCTGCGCAAATGGTCGATCCGGGATGCTGCCGATGTAACCACGACGGTAACGCTCCAGAACATGAAGTTCGGCCATAGCTACGAGAACAAGTTCTTCGCCAAGACTTTCTATCCCGAAGAGAACTAGTGACAAGCGCTGATT
>JAKMFG010000119.1 GCA_022425565.1 Alphaproteobacteria bacterium | reverse complement strand
GCATCAATGTCAGGAAAATCGTCCAGAAAAAGAAGCTGCGGCCGGGAAAGCGGAAATAGACAATGGCAAAGGCTGAGAGCAGCGAAATCGCAATCTTGCCCACGGCAATTCCGACAGCCATGATCAGGCTGTTTGCCAACATGCGCACCACCGGAACATTCACACCTGAAAACAGCGCAGAGCTGTAGTTTTCCCAGAAATGGCCACCAGGCCAGACTGGCATTGGCGGCGAGACAATCTCGGGCTGGGTCACCGTCGAGGCAACAAAGGCAAGCCATATCGGAAAGAAGATGATCAGGACACCGGTGATCATGAACAGATGCGTCAGCCACAGGCCAGCACCGCGGCGTTCGACCATGCCTTGCGCCTGCGCCGCCATCAGTAATGCACCCGCTTTTCAATATATTTGAACTGAACCACGGTCAGCAGCCCGACAATGACGAGGAGAATGACCGACTGCGCCGAGGAAGACCCGAGATCCTGGCCGACAAATCCGTCCGCAAACACCTTGTAGACAAGGATGGTTGTTGATTGCTGGGGCCCGCCCGAGGTGATGGTATGGATCACGCCAAAGGTTTCAAAGAAGGAGTAGACGACATTCACCACCAGCAGGAAAAAGGTGGTCGGCGACAGCAGCGGCAGAATTATGGTGAAGAAACGCCGCCAGAAACGGGCACCGTCAATCGCAGCCGCTTCGATCACCGAACGCGGCACTGCCTGCAGGGCAGCGAAGAAGAACAGGAAATTATAGCTGATACGTCCCCAGGCCGATGCCACAACCACAAGGCCCATGGCCTCGCCACCATTCAGGACGTGGTTCCACTCATACCCGATCTGCCCCAGATACCAGGACACAACGCCAACCCGCGTGTTGAACATGAACAGCCACAGCACCCCGGCAACCGCCGGCGCCACGGCATAAGGCCAGATCAGGAGTGTGCGATAGGTGCCGGAACTCTTGATGAGCCTGTCGGCAAGCACCGCAAGAAACAGCGCCGGGACCATGGCGCACAGTGTCACGAGACCAGAAAACACCGCTGTGGTCAGGAATGACGCCCGGTAATAGGGGTCGGACAACAGGAATTCGAAATTGCCAAGACCAACGAACTGGGCTGAAAGGCCAAACGGGTCAGGAATGAAAAGGGACTGCCAGATGGCCTGTCCCGCCGGATAAAAGAAAAAAACTGCCGAGATGATGATCTGGGGTGCTATCAGCATGGCTGGCAGCAACCATCCACGAAATGTCACACGCTTTTCCAAGATCATGCTCCGGCAGCAAAGTGGGGCGGGCCGGATTATGGCCCACCCCGCATTTTGCACTAGCGGTTGGCTGATTCAAACCGCCGCAGAAGCGCATCGCCACGCGCCTTGGCGCTGTCCATGGCCTGCTGCGCAGACTTGTCACCAGACCAGATGGCCTCCAGCTCTTCGTCGATGATGCCGCGAATCTGGTCAAACGAACCAAGACGCAGACCCTTGGAATTGGCCGTAGGCTTATTCGCTGTCATCTGGATCACAGCGATATCGGTGCCCGGGTTCTTGTCATAGAAACCCGATGCGCGCGTTGCCTCGCCAGCTTCGGCAGTGATCGGCAGATAGCCGGTGTTCTGGTGCCAGGCAGCCTGCACATCAGATGTCGACAAGAAGCTCAGGAATTCACCAGCGCCCTTGTACTCGGCATCGCTATGACCCGACATGACCCAAAGCGAAGCGCCACCAATGATGGTGTTTTGCGGCGAACTGGCAATCGCCTTCCAGTAGGGAAGCGGACGCACTTCGAAATCAAACTTTGCTTCCGAGCTGATACCAGCATAACCGGCCGAGCTCTCGGTGAAGAGCGCGCACTCGCCAGAGCGGAAGTTGGCGCCACCTTCGTTACGACGTCCGGTGTAGATAAATTTACCGTCCTTTGCCCACTCGGCCATCTTCGACAGATGCGCCACCTGCGGCTCACCATTCAGCATCAGCTCGGTGTCGAGACCGGCAAAACCGTTGTCCTTCGACGCGAAGGGCACGTTGTGATAGGCGGAGAAATTCTCGAGGTGAATCCAGCTCTGCCACGCTGTCACCAGCGGGCAATCCTCGCCACCGGCCTTCAGCTTTGCAAGAACATCATCCACCTGCTCCCAGGTCGACATATCCGTGTCCGGATCAACACCGGCCGCGCTCATCGCATCACGGTTCACCCACAGAACAGGCGTCGACGAGTTGAAAGGCAGCGACAGCATCTCGCCTTTGGTCGTTGTGTAATAGCCTTTGACCGCGCCGATATAGGCATCAGAGTCGAAAGACGCACCGCTTTCGGCCATCACCTCATATACGGGCTTGATGGCGCCGCCGGCGGCCATCATGGTCGCTGTGCCGACTTCAAACACCATGAGAATATGGGGCTGCTCTTTCGCGCGGAATGCGGCGATGCCCGCGTTCAGCGTTTCGGAATAGTTACCCTTGTGGCTCTCAACTACGACATAGTCGTTCTGGCTGGCATTGAAATCCGCAACCTGCCCCTTCACCAGCTCGCCAAGACGACCAGTGAAAGCGTGCCAGAATTGAACTTCCGTCTGCGCCATTGCAGCCACAGGGGACAGCAAGGTGCTGGTGACCGCAAGGGCACCAATAAGGCTCTTCTTCATGTTTCCTCCAAGGCACCTTTGGTGGTGCTTCATTCTATTTGTTAGGTGGCTGCGCCATCTGACGACCCGCCAATTGCCGTAACGATACCGTGCCAAAAATATAATTTGAACTGTAAAATAATAATATTATTATAACATTATATTATATTTTGCTGATGAGGTGAGATATGGACAGGGGAAAATTGCGATTGCGCCAGCTGGAAGCACTGATGGCGGTTTCCGACCATGGATCGATCACGAATGCGGCAACCGAGCTTGGAATCAGCCAGCCCGCGGTCAGCCGGCTCCTGTCGGATCTGGGCGACAGCCTCGGCTTCTCCCTGTTTGACAGGAAAAAGGGACAGATGATCCCATCCCAGGAAGTCCGGTTCCTGCAACCTGATATCCGTCGCGTCCTGGAACTGATGCGCCAGATTTCAGATGTCAGTCAGGAAATCACAAAACGACGCGCCGGGCATATCCGCATTGCCTGCCTGCCGGGCTTTGCGACGAACCATCTCCCCGAGATCGTCGCCGCATTCCTGAAAGAACGGCCCGGCGTCAGCATGACGATCGAACCCGACCGGCCGGAACGCATTCTCGAATGGATGATCGGCGAGCAATATGATTTCGGCATCACCGACGGGTTTGCGGGCCACCCGGCCGTGGAAAGCACCAATCTCGAAATCAGGACTGTCTGTGTGTTTCCAGCAGGCCACCCGTTCAACTCACTCGATGTCATCACGCCGGCGGACATGGCGACAGAGAACATCATCCACACAAGGCGGGACAGCGAGTTTTTCAGCCAGCTTTCAAAGGCGTTCCAGACTGAAAACGCCACCTTCAATTCACTGCTGGAAATCAGGCAGTTCACAGCGGCCTGCGAACTTGTCTGCCAGGGCACGGGTATCGCTGTCGTTTCCGAACTGGATGCTGTGAAATATACGAATCAGGGGCTCGATTTCCGGCCATTTGCACCAACATTGCCGCATCGTCTCTCTCTTGTCCGGCCCATCACACAGCAGCCATCTATGGTAACGCTGGAATTCATGGAGCTTTTTGCCGACAGCCTGCAGTCCTTCCTGATCGAGACCTAGACAGGGCGGCGACGCCTTGCACCAATGCCTATTGTTCTGATTTTATTTCTGACTTGGTCTAAACGGGGCCCTAGCTCCAGTACAGTGC
>JAKMFG010000074.1 GCA_022425565.1 Alphaproteobacteria bacterium | reverse complement strand
GGCACTGACCACGGTGATCCGAAAGTCACGGTCGGCGACGGCGCCAAGCGTGTCGCCATGATGGCTGATCTGGCGGGCGACTTCACCGCCCACGACGCCGAGGCCGGCAATTCCGACCCTCAACGGGGCGGCCGATTTCTGGGGTTTGTCAGACGGCATGGAAATCTATCTCTTGGCTTGAATTCGTCGAACAGATGTAACGGTTGCAGGGCTATTATACAAGCGGTGGCAACGCTGATGTCAGGCAGTCTTGACGATGACCGCGCCGTGCCGTGTCTCACCCTCGACCATACGATGCGCTGCTGCCGTCTCGGCCAGCGGAAAGACCCGCGCAACAGGAACTTCCAGCACACCGCGCTCCAGCATGTCATTCACCACATCGGCATAGGCTGCGGCCTCATCATCGCTGACCAGATAGACAAGGATGGACGACAGGGTGAGGTTCTTGAACATCATTTGCAGAAAGGGAAGTTCGGTGACGGGACGCAACACCGACCCATAACCGACAAGGACACCTTTGGGCCGCAGAATTCCGATGCTTGTGGCAAGGTTCGCTCCAACCTCGGCATCGATGATTCGGCCTACACCACCAGCACCCGCAACCTCCGCCACAGTCGCCACGAGGTCCGGGTCGCGATAATCCAGAACTGCTTCGGCCCCGAGCGCGGTAATGGCACCGGACTTGGCCATGTCACCGGTTGTGGCAATCACACGCGCGCCTGCATCAACTGCGATCTGAACGGCAAGCCTTGCAACGGTGCCGCCTGCCCCATGGATCAGGACGGTCTCGCCATCCACCGGCCCGTCCTTGAGAACGGCATAGGCTGCCGTCAGCGCCGGAATTCCAAGTGCCGCACCCGTCTCGAAACTCACATTGTCAGGAAGCGGATGAACCAGCCCGGCATCAAGCGAGATATATTGCGCCGCTGTGCCGTTAGCACGCTGCCACTGTCCGTTACGGAGATAGATCCGCTTGCCCTTCAGGCCCGGATCAACCCCTTTACCGACCGCCTCGACCGTGCCAGCACCGTCGCTGTGCGGGATGATGCGGTCAAATCCCATCGGGCGCGAACCAGCGCGGGCCTTGACATCAGACGGATTCACCCCCGACGCGCCAACGCGCACCAGAACTTCGCCAGCCGCCGGTTGCGGCACGGGCATCTCGCCATGGACGAGCACATCCGCCGCATCACCATTCGCCTCATACCAGACAGCGTTCATCAGTTTCGGGATTGTCCCAGGCATGATTCAAACTCCATTCACCGCTGCGCGGCGTGTTACAGGTTGGTGGCGCTTCTTGCGGCCTGGCCGTAGAGGCCCGACAGTGCGCGAAGCTGGCGTGCCAACTCGCCAAGGCTGTCGGCATCCACCTCGCCAAGCGCAGAAAAGGCATCGACAAGGCAGGCCTCACGAATGTCCCGGTAACGCTGAATCACCGCCTTGCCGGTATCGCTTGTCTCGTAAAACACTTCCTTGCCCTGTTTCTGGCTGGTGACAAGCCCTGCCTTGACCAACTTCTTCAGCGCATAATTCACGATATGCGTGTCCTCGATATTCAGCTTAAAGCAGATATCGGCCAGTTTCTTGGCGCGTTCCCGGTGGTTCACCGAATGTAGGCACATCACGTCGATCACGCCAAGATCGGCAATCCCCGGAAAGTCGGCTGCCGCCGCCGCCGTTCCCCGCACAGCCCAGAGGCCAAAAGCGTTGCTGGCGACGATCAGGCCGTATTCGACCTCGCTCAGTTCAGCCGCATTGTCCGAAACAAGATGAGCTGAAGATACGATACGATCAGCCATCTCCGTCGCCTTCGGCCGGACCAAAGCCACCGCCACCGGGAGTTTCAATCACGAACACATCGCCCGGCTCCATCTGTCGCAGATCTGTCGCGGTCAGCACCTCGGTGCTGCCGTCTTTGCGTTCCACCCAGTTACGGCCAACCGCCCCCTCGCCGCCACCGGCCATGCCATAGGGCGGGACGATCCGGTGATTGGCCAAAATTACAGCTTCCATGCTCTCAAGGAAGCGCGTGCGCCTGCGCACGCCGCGACCGCCACGATAACGCCCGGTGCCGCCGGACCCGTCACGAATCTCGAAACTTTCCAGCAGGACGGGATAGCGCCATTCCAGCACCTCGGGATCGGTCAGGCGGCTGTTGGTCATATGCGTATGAACCGCGTCACAGCCGTCGAAGTCGGGCCCGGCACCGGACCCGCCGCACAGGGTCTCGTAATACTGATAGACGTCGTTGCCATAGATGAAGTTGTTCATCGTGCCCTGCGCCGCCGCCATCACACCGAGCGCACCGTAGAGCGTATCTGTCACGATCTGCGAGGTTTCGACATTACCTGCGATCACCGCCGCCGGATATTGCGCCTGAAGCATGCAATCGTCCGGCAGGATGATGGTGACCGGTTTCAGGCACCCCTCATTCATCGGGATGTCATCATCGACAAGTGTACGAAACACATAGAGGACTGCCGCCCGGCAGACTGCCGCCGGAGCGTTGAAGTTATTGGCACCCTGGCCGCTGGTACCGGTGAAATCCACCACCGCAGAGCGCGCCTCTCTATCGATCGAAACCTTCACACGGACCTGCTGGCCGTTATCCATCGGATAGGCGAAGCTGCCGTCAGTCAGCACATCGATAACCCGGCGAACCGATTCCTCGGCATTGTCCTGAACATGGCCCATATAGGCGAGAACCGTTTCCAGCCCGAACTGCCGCACCATCTTGTGAAGTTCCTGCAAGCCCTTTTCGTTGGCGGCAAGCTGTGCCCGCAGATCTGCAATGTTCTGTTCCGGATTGCGTGCCGGATGGATGGCACCGCGAAGCACCTCCATCATCTCGGCCTCGCGATAGATGCCGCGGTCGACAAGTTTGAAGTTGTCGATCAGCACGCCTTCCTCGTCGATATGCGCGGAATCCGGCGGAGCGGACCCCGGCGTCTTGCCACCGACATCAGGATGGTGCCCCCGGCAAGCGACAAAGAAAAGGATTTCGCCCTCGTCGAAAACGGGCGTGATCACAGTGATGTCGGGAAGATGCGTACCGCCATTATAGGGGTTGTTCAGCGCATAGGCATCACCTGGGCTGATTTCACCCTCATTATCACGGATCACCGCACGGACGGATTCACCCATCGAGCCAAGATGCACCGGCATATGCGGTGCATTGGCAATCAGGGAGCCTGTCGAATCAAAGATGGCGCAGGAAAAGTCCAGACGTTCTTTCACATTCACCGATAGCGCCGTGTTCTGGAGAGTGTAGCCCATCTGCTCGGCGATCGACATGAACAGGTTGTTGAACACCTCGAGCATCACTGGGTCACAGTTCGTGCCGATGGCCATAAGCTCTTTTCGTGCCACAACGCGGCGCAGAACCAGATTGCCGATTTCGGTCATCTCGGCCTGCCAGCCGGGCTCGACGATTGTGGTCGCCGTTGCCTCGATGATCAGGGCGGGCCCGTCGACCGTGCCGCCTGCGGGGATGGATTCCCGTCGGTAAACCGGCGCGGTCACAGGCTCACCGCCCATATAGGCGTCGACCGTGGCCAAGGGCGTGAAAGAATCGCTTGCCGCAATATGCGTTGCTGCCTCGACATCAAAGGTCAGGCCAATGGCCTCGACCGAGATAGTGGCGGCAATCACGCCCTTGCCGGGCATGATGAAACCAAAGCGCGAGCGGTAGGCTTTCTGATAGGCCTCGACCATCTCTTCCACCGGGCCATAGGGCACCTCGAGCGCGGTGTCCGAGCCATCATAGCGAAGATGGACATAGCGCCGGGTCTCCATCCGGTCATCGCCGATTCCCTGCGCCTTGACCTCGGCCTCGGCAACGGCGGCCAACTCGTCGAGTTCGGCCACCAGACGCGGCACCAGATCATCCGAAAGCGGTGCTTCGGTGGTGCGTTCGCGCAGCGCGCGCACATCGGCAAGCCCCATGCCATAGGCAGACAGAACGCCTGCAAACGGGTGTACCAGCACCGTGTTCATGCCCAGCACATCGGCGATCAGGCAGGCATGCTGACCGCCGGCACCGCCAAAGCACTGCAGCGCATAGTCGGTCACATCATAGCCACGCTGGACAGAGATTTTCTTGATGGCGTTGGCCATGTTCTCGACAGCAATGCGCAGATACCCGTCGGCAAGCTCTTCCGGCGAGCGGGAAATGCCAGTCGATGATTCGACCTCGGCGGCCATTTCGGTAAAGCGCGCAGGCACCGCATCTGAATCCAGCGGCTCGTCCTGGTTCGGGCCGAAGACTGGCGGGAAAAATTCCGGCTGCAGCTTGCCGAGCATGACATTGCAGTCGGTTACCGCCAGCGGGCCACCACGCCGGTAACAGGCCGGCCCGGGATTGGCCCCGGCGCTTTCGGGACCGACCCGAAAACGCGCCCCGTCAAACTGGCACAGAGAGCCACCACCGGCCGCAACCGTATGAATCAGCAGCATCGGCGCCTGCATGCGCACGCCGGCGACAACGGTTTCGAACACACGCTCGTAGCTGTTCTCGTAATGTGCGACATCAGTCGAGGTGCCGCCCATATCAAAGGTGATCACCTTGTCGAAACCGGCCTGTCCAGCTGTGCGCACCGCACCGACAATGCCACCTGCCGGACCCGACAGGATGGCATCCTTTCCCTGAAACAGACTGGCCCCCTTGAGACCGCCATTCGACTGCATGAATTGCAGGTTCACCCCGCCAAGCGTGGCGGCGATACGGTCGATATAGCGGCGCAGGATCGGCGAAAGGTAAGCGTCCGCGACGGTGGTGTCTCCACGCCCGACAAATTTGATCATCGGGCTCGTCTCATGACTGGTCGAGACCTGGGTAAAGCCGATCTCGCGTGCCAGCTGCGCAATCCTCACCTCATGGTCCGGCACCCTGTAGCCATGCATCAGAACAATGGCGATGGAACGGATGCCGTCATCAAACGCCGCCTGAAGCCGCGGATGAAGCCCATCAAGATCAAGCGGAACCAGAACCTCGTTCTTCGCATCAACGCGTTCGCTGACTTCCTCGACACGCTCATACAGCATCTCAGGAAGGATGATCTCGCGGTCGAACAGCCGCGGCCGGGCCTGATAGGCGATGCGAAGCTGGTCGCGGAAACCCTCGGTGACGACAAGAAGCGTCCGGTCGCCCTTGCGCTCCAGCAGCGCGTTGGTGGCGACGGTCGTACCCATCTTGACCGCGTCAATCCCGGCTTCGGGGATCGGCTCGTTGTCGCCGACGCCAAGCAGGTCACGAATGCCCTGCAGGGCAGCGTCCTCATAGGCTTCGGGATTTTCCGACAGCAGTTTGTGCGTATGCAGCTCGCCATCTGGCGCCCGACCTACAATGTCGGTGAATGTGCCGCCACGATCGATCCAGAACTGCCACCCCGCCAGTTTCACGCCTGCTTCGTCCATGCTAGAAAATCTCTGTCGTTGAATTTTAAACAGATTGAACGCTGATATTTTATCGACAAATTGTCAATGAAGATTCTGTCCTGAGTTTGTCTGAACACTTGCCCAAGCATTCATGAGCCTTGATCTCTTCATTCCGTTCCTGATCGCGACGGTGATCCTCCTGGCCACGCCCGGGCCTACCATCCTGCTTGTGGTGTCTTATGCACTGGCGCAGGGTCGCAGCGTTGCGCTGGCGGTGGTCGGTGGGGTGATCCTTGGCGATCTGCTGGCGATGAGCGCGACATTGCTGGGGCTTGGCGTGGTCCTGACAGCCTCGGCGAGCCTGTTCACCATATTGAAATGGGCTGGGGCGGCCTATCTTGCCTGGATGGGATGGCGGATGATCCGGTCGGCCGGCACCGCATCGGCCGAGCTGGCAGACGTCGCCGGAAAGTCGAAAGGCACCGCCTTCCGCGACAGCGCGATTGTCACGCTTCTCAACCCGAAATCCATCGGCTTCTTCGTTGCGTTTGTGCCACAATTCATCGATCCGGCAACGCCATTCATCCCGCAATTCACCGTTATGATCGTCACATTTGTCGGCCTTGGCGGTGTGAATGCGCTTGCCTATGCGCTTCTGGCAGCAACGCTGCGCAACAAGGTTGCAAGGCCAGACCGGATGGCATGGCTTCAGCGTGGCAGCGGTGCAGTACTGATCGGGCTTGCCATCTTCACCGCAACCTTGCGGCGGGCATAAAACTCTGTCTCACCGACTTCTCTTTCTCCGCGCTAGAGCGATTGAAACCATGTCGTTTTCACGTTTACAGCTTCAATTTGTTCCACTGAAACACCCAGTCTGTACTCTTTAAGTAGCTCGGTGAGCCTTTCGCCATCAATTAGATCAATTGGTATCGCGCCATCTCTGGTGGCTTCGTCCACTGCTTGCTTAGAAAAATTGCTAGTAGTTATGAAAAGTCCTTTGGCTGCTCGGCCTTGTAATGCACCTCGGAAGTCTCGTATTTCTCTCGCCCCTACAGTCTGGTTCCATTTCTTGCATTGAAAGTAAACTTGAAAGGAAATCAGATTCATTCTGAGTATTCCAACAC
>JAKMFG010000058.1 GCA_022425565.1 Alphaproteobacteria bacterium | reverse complement strand
GATCGACCGCGAAACCAAGGTCGAGATCACCGACCTTGCGATCACCATGCCCCTGAAGTAGGCATTGTGACGACCATCTGCCGACCTGGCCGGGTGCGACTTCCAGATCAATAGGACATGTGGCGGCAACCTCGGCCGATTGGCCGGGGCATGCCGCTTAATTTGTTATGAAATTCAGTAAGTCTGCTACTGGCTGAGACGTTTCGACATCTCGACGGCCGACTGCAGCAGGCGCGAGGAGCCAGAATAAGCCTGCTGCGCACGCATCAGCTTGGTCAGCTCGTCTGTCATATTGACGTTCGCCGCCTCCAGATGGCCCTGAATGACGCCACCGAAACTGTTGTCGGCTGGGCCGCCGATGACTGGAAAACCGGACTTTTCTGTGGCTCTGAACTGGCCACCCCCAACAGGCATCAGACCAGCAATGTTGACAAAACGGGCCAGCCCGATCCTGCCTGACTGCACGATCTGGCCGCTTCCATAGGTCACGTTAATCATGCCGTCATCGGCAATCTGGATGGTGTCCATCAGCGATGAGCCACCCTGGTCATCGGCGAGTTGCGTCGGGATCACGATGTTCCGGCCTTCGGAATCAAGAACGAACCGGTTGTCGGTCGTGATCAGCCTGCCGGACGTATCGAGGCTGAAGCTGCCGTCACGCGTGTAGGTGACGAGTTCCTCGCCTGCCCCGACCGTCATGAACATCCCTACACCGGCCACAGCCATATCGAGGGAATTGTTGGTGGGCTTCAGGGCGCCCTGCTTGCTGTCGCTGCGGCGCGGCTCCTCATGGATCACACCGAACCCGACATTCATGCCCTTCATCGGGGTGTTCTCGTTATAGAAATGCAGGAAGTTGCCGTCGCTTCGCTTGAATCCGGTCGATCCGGCATTTGCGACGTTGTTGCTGATGATGTCGAGTTCGGTTGACGCCATTCTCAGAGCGTTGCGGATGGTCGAAATCATGATGGCCCTCATTCCTGTCCAGCCAGTGTCTATCCAAATTCCGTGCCAAAACCCGTGTCTGCGGTCAACATCCCCCAAAATACCCGGCACCAGACAGCTCTGCCCGGCCTAGATGGTTGCGATTCTGGCCAAAACTGGCATCATGTCAGCTGATTCTTTTTTGCTTCATTAGCTTCAGGTCGTCGCAACCGATGAGCCAGCCGACGAAAAACGCCCTTGTGCCGGTCAAGCCACAGGGTCTGGTCCCCAAGCCAGGCAGCGCGCGCTATGATCTCGTTTCCGATCACACGACGTTCAAGTCGCGCGAGGATGTGCGCGAGCGCTTGCCCGAAATTCTGGGCAAAGCACTGGCACTGATCTGGATCGACCGTGAATTTGCCGACATGTTCGCGCGCGACCCACAGGGAACGCTCGAAAGAGAGGGCATCGTCCTTCCCGAGAACACGTCCATCGAATTCCAGAAGCCCGGCACCGACCGTCCGCGCATCGTGGTCTATGAGCGTCGCCCGAACTCAAACTTTAAGCTCAGGATTCTGTATCTTCAGCTTGTCATGATGGCAGGCCGCTAGACTGATGGTCGGTTTACGTCCGAGACTGAACCTCGCGGCACTGGCTGCCGCGGCCGCATTTGGGCTGGCACTCGCAATGCCGCTTCCGGTTACAGCGCAGATCGACAGCAGCACCGCCACCTTCAACGAGGCGGTGCAGGCGGTTAAGGACAAGAATTTCCGCCACGCGGTCAAGCTGTTCTCACTACAGGCCGAAACCGACCAGCATGACGCACAATACAATCTCGCCATCCTTCTCGAGGCCGGCAAGGGCGCGCCCCAGGATTTCACCAAGGCGCTGATCTGGGCCTGGTCAGCGCAACTCGGTGGAATCGAGGCCGCCGAAGAGCTTGCCGATGACCTGGCCGGCTATCTTCCGGAAAAATCCATCGAAGAGGTTCGTGGCGCCGTTCGCGAACGGCTGGAAGCGCGCATCGAGGCGGGAAGCCCCGATGCCGTTTCGCAATTTGCCACCTTCCACCTGCAGATGCTGGAGGAGCCAGATTTCGAAACAGCCTATGTCTGGTTCTCGATCAGCGCGGCGCTGGGCCTGGAGGGCGCACTTGAAGCACGCGATGATGCACGCGACAATGTCGATGATGAAAAGATTGTCGATCTGCAAAGCGAGGCTGGCACGATTTATGAAAGCCTCAATATCAGCTTGGACTGACGGCAGGGAGATGAAGAATGGAAGTTAAAGTTCACTGGATTATCGACGGCATTGCGGAAATGGATGTCGAGACGCTGGAAGAGGCGGAGCAGAAGGTTGACGAGGTTCTTCGTGCTGTCATCGCCAATAACAAGGAACTTGTCGAACTGCTCGGTGCACGCGCGATTCAGGGCAAGGCCTATCTGCCGGGATCGGAAGATGACATTGAAGCTCAGGAGGAGTGATCGCCGGCATTTTCTTGCTGGTGGCGTCGCGCTGCTGACCATGGCCCTTGTCGGCCGTGCCGGTGCGGCTGGTCGCACCTACAAGTCACAGAATGAGGACGACGCACCCAGAGTGGAGCTTTGCCGGTTGCGCCGTCGCGAATATGCCGATGGCGGCACGAACTGCTTCTACAAGCGGCAAAGCGGTGGCAAGGATGCGTTGATACGGGTCGATGACCAGAAGGTCCGCTGCCAGTCAGAGTATATGTGCAAGCGGATCAAATGATCCGCCCCTGACCGCAGACTATCGGCCGCGGCAGTCAATCCCGTTGAAATCACCCAGCTCGTCGAGAGTCTCGACATAGCGCAGACCGGCATCGGCCAGCCGGCCACGCATATCATAGATGTCCAGTCCCAGCTCGCCGGCGGCAAGCCGCTGGCGTTTGGCTTCCTCGGCATCGATTCTGGCCTGAGCCTTGTCCATGACCTCGTCGGCACTGGCACGCGCGACAACGGTCACCCCGTCGTCATCAGCCACAATCACATCCCCCGGAAACACCAGCTGGCCGGCACATACAACCGGCACGTTGACCGCACCAACGGTGTTCTTGACCGTTCCCATTGATGACACGGCCCGCGACCATACCGGGAAATCCATCTCCTGAAGGTCACTGACATCGCGCACGCCGGCATCGCTGATCAACCCGTTCACCCCGCGCGCCTGCGCCGAGGTTGCCAGAAGATCGCCGAAATAGCCGTCTGTGTTCGGCGACGTCGTGGCAAGGACAAGGATATCACCCGGCTGGCAGAGCTCGATGGCGACATGCACCATCCAATTGTCCCCGGGCGCGGCAAGAATGGTTACCGCGGTGCCACCAATCCGCGCGCCGGGATAGATCGGGCGGAGCGCCCTGTCCATCAGGCCGGTTCGTCCCTGTGCCTCGTGGACGGTTGAGGCTCCGGCATCTCCCAGCCTTGCGGCAAGGCCGGAGTCGGTGCGGCTGATGGTCCTGACTGCCACTGTTTTCATCACAACACCCCTTTCACGGGATAGGGTTCACCAGATCAGCTATTTTCGAGGATAATCGCCCCGTAGGCTGTTGCCGACACCGGGATATGATACAGCCGGTAGACCTCGCGAACATCCTCGTCGAGCGCGCCGCGCATCACGTTCCACATGATCATCTCAATGCCCTCGGCCCCGGCCTCACGAATAAAATCGGTGTGGGTCAGGCTGGCATTCGCCATCGGGTTACTGACCAGATTGTCGAGGAACCGCTTGTCGAAATCGGGGTTCACAACACCCGCCCGCTCACCGCCAAGCTGGTGTGACAGGCCGCCGGTTCCCCAGATCCCGACAGTGATGTCCTCGGGGAAGCTGTCGACCGCACGGCGGATGGCCTGGCCAAGCTTGAAACAGCGAAGCGCCGTCGGCTGCGGATACTGGATGACGTTCACACAGAGCGGGATCACCTTGGTCGGCCAGGCGTCCGGCTGATCATAAGCAATCGACAGCGGCACGGTCAGACCGTGGTCGACATCGAAATCGGCGGTGACCGCCATGTCGAACTCGTCAAGGATCAGGTTCTCAACCAGATGCCAGGCAAGCTCGGGATGGCCCTCGACCACCGGCACCTTGCGCGGGCCCCATCCTTCGTCAGCGGGCTGGAACTGCTCTGCCACCCCCATCATGAAGGTGGAGTAATGGTTCAGAGTCATCGACGTCGCATGATCATTGAACACGATGATGTTCACATCCGGCACATTCTTGGCATGCCAGTCGCGAATCGGCTCGAACCCCTTGAACAGTTCGATCCAGTAATCCTCGTGCGTCTTGCCGTTATCCATCGCGGCGCCGACGCCGGGCACATGCGATGTCCCCATTCCAGCAATCAGTCTGGCCATGTCAGCTCTCCCCCTTTGAGCGGTTGCCGTCAATCGGGCGTCCGCCGTTGATCATCATTTCCTGAAATTCGTCAAAGCTCATCGGCGGCACCGACATCTTGCCGTACATCACCTGTGGTGGCTGCCTGTCGTGGCTGACGATCTTGAATGTGTAATAGACATTGGCTCCAAGCTGCAGCAGCCGGATATAGTCGCGGTCGAGAACCGCCTGCCGCTGCTCCGCGGTCATCGGAAATTTTTCGAGATAGGCTCTCTCGTCGCGGGCAAACTCCTCACGGCATTCTGCCTTGTTCAGCGACATGCAGAACATGTTGAGGTGATAGCCCTTGCGATAGCTTCGGCTGTCCAGGACATAGGTGCCCGGCACATCATCATAGTCTCGGCTTGTCATCGCTGTCCTCCCGCCATCACAGGCGCCGGTCATGCGGGCCCTGCTCTGGTTCAAATCGAAGTGTTCCGATCACCATAGCTGATACCAATTATGGAACAAATGTGAATTTTGTGCACAATACGTTCATGAATTGGAACGTTGATCATCTCCCTGCCTTTGTCGCCGTGGCTGAAGTCGGCGGCATCTCAGCCGCAGCCCGCAGGCTTGGCGAGCCAAAATCGACAATCAGCCGCGCCATCGCCCGGCTGGAGGAAGATATCGGGCTTCAGCTGTTTGTGCGTGGGCCCCGGTCGCTGCGGCTGACGCATGACGGAGGCCAGTTCTATCAGCATGCTGTCAGAATCCTGGAACAGGTCGAGGCTGCCAGTGCCGAACTGGCCGGTCTCAGCGAAACACCGCGCGGTACCTTGACCGTTGCGCTTCCCATGGCGTTTGGTCGTGAAATCGTAGGGCCACACCTTGCCCAGTTTCAGGCAGCATATCCCGATATCAGGCTTGATTTAATAATTGGCAGCAGCCAGCCGGACCTGATCCGAGACGCTATCGACATGGCTGTCATCGTCGGCTCGGCGACAGATTCCGACCTGATCCAACAACGCCTGATCAACACGCCGCTAATCTGGATCGCCGCGCCGGAAATTGCAGCCGGCCTGCCAGCAGATCCGGCACCGGAAGAGCTGGCATCATTTTTCGGGGCTGTGGAAACACGGTATGGCGAGGCGCCCGTCACAGTTGTGGACAGGAACGGTGCCGCACGGGATATCACGCTGCAGGGCGAGCGGATCATGCAGGTGAACGATCCCATTCTGCTCCGTGAATTCGTGCGCGCGGGCGGCGGACTGTCATTCGCGCCCGACCTCTATTGCCGTGCCGCGATCCGGGAGGGCTCCCTTGTACAGCTATACCCGCATCTTCACCTTCGCCAGGAATCCAGCCTGTCGCTTCTTTTTCCGGGCCGCAGGCTTTTGCCAAAGAAGGCACAGGTCTTCATGTCTTTCCTTCGCGATATCTGTGCCAGCATGCGGTAACTCAGCCAGACGGACCTCGGACAAATTCCGGACGGGCCCCCGAACGGTCCTGCCAGCCACAGCGCCATTGCCCTATTGGACAACTTCTCTTTGCAGGCCCCAGATGATCCTGCACTATGTCATCCCAGACTGATACGCCGGGAGCCAGAGTTTCGTGCACGACCAAGGACCATACAATATCAGGCCCGTCATTCTGTCTGGCGGTTCCGGGACGAGACTCTGGCCATCCAGCCGGAAATCTCTACCCAAGCAGTTTATCTCCTTCCCTGGCACAGGAAGCCTGTTCGCCCGTACTGTCGAACGTGCAGTCGGCATGGACGGCGCCCTTATGCCGATTGTTGTTTCCAGCCGTCAGCACGGGTTTCTGTGCCGACAGACACTGGCAGAGCATGAGCAAGCTGCACATTATATTCTCGAGGAGACCGGACGAAACACGGCACCGGCGATCTGGTTTGCGGCCAAGGCCAGCGATCCCGACGACATCCTGCTTATCATGCCATCAGACCACTGGATTGAAGACACTGCCGGCTTTGCAGCGACCGTCAGGCGGGGCACCAAAATCTGTGCGGCAGGACGCTGGGTCACCTTCGGCATCACAGCGACAGAACCGGCTACAGGATACGGCTATATCGAGGTGGCGGACAGGAACGAGGATGTGGCTGACGTTGTGTCATTCACTGAAAAGCCCGAACGCAAGGTCGCCGAACAATATCTCGCTTCAGGACGCCATTTCTGG
>JAKMFG010000155.1 GCA_022425565.1 Alphaproteobacteria bacterium | reverse complement strand
GACATCACCCTGCGGCCCGCCGAGGGAAGCATTCTGCCTGAAACCTATTTCTTTACTCGTGGCACGACACGTGATGCCATGCTCACCAGAATGCAGGAAAAGCGGGAGATGCTGCTTCTCGATGCCTGGGTCAGCCGGGATAAGGAGCTTCCCTTCAAGAGCCGCGAAGAAGCCCTGATCCTTGCCTCGATTGTCGAACTTGAGACAGGCGACAGCGCAGACCGCCGCGAGGTTGCCGGCGTCTTTGTGAACAGGCTGCGGCGGGGGATGCGGCTGCAGTCCGACCCGACTGTGCTTTACGGTGTCGAGGGCGGGGAAGGACGCGTTATTCGCCGGTCCGACCTGAAGCGTGAAACAGCTTGGAATACCTATGTCATCAAGGGATTGCCAAAGACGCCGATTTGCAATCCAAGCCAGGACTCAATCGACGCAGTCATGCATCCGGCGAAGACAAAGAACCTGTATTTCGTATCGGACGGTTATGGCGGACTGCGCTTTGCCAAGGAACTGGACGAACACAACAAGAATGTAAGACTATTCCGCAAGGTTCAGCGCGAGACCGGACAACGTGGAAGTTGACGGGCAAAGAGGTGATGTGATGAGCAAGTCGGACAAGATAACCGAAGCAGTCGGGCGCCGTGGCCTGATGCTGATCCTGTCTTCGCCTTCCGGCGCTGGAAAGACCTCGATTGCGCGCCGGCTCCTTGACGAAGATGACAACCTGACACTGTCCGTATCCGCCACGACACGCCCGCCGCGCGCGAACGAGGTGAATGGCTGCGACTACCATTTCGTTGACCAGCAGCGGTTTGATCGGATGGTCGCACAGGATGAATTCATTGAATATGCAACGGTCTTCAGCAATTCCTATGGCACCCCGAAGGCGGATGTGATGTCGGCTCTGGAACGTGGCGAGGATGTTCTGTTCGATATTGACTGGCAGGGCACGCAGCAGGTGGCGAACGCTGCCCGCGCAGATCTTGTCTCCGTCTTCATCCTTCCACCATCGCGTGAAGCGCTTCAGCAGCGGCTCGTATCGCGTGCACAGGACAGTGCAGATGTAGTGGCCGAACGGATGGCCAAGGCATCGGACGAAATCAGCCATTACCGCGAATATGACTATATCGTCGTCAATGAGGATCTCGACAGATCGGTTGAATCTGTTCGAGCCATCCTGTCGGCAGAACGGTTGCGTCGCGACCGCCAGGTTGGCATGACCGGCTTTGTGCGCACGCTACAGTCCGACGAGGAAAAGCCCTAGCCCAGCCTGCGTGCCAGTTTGCAGAAAGCCCCGATGTCGAGGTCCTGTGGCCTGCATTGCGGATCAATGCCGACGGCTTCAAGCATGGCCTCGCCGCCAAGAGGTTTCAGCGAAACACGCAGCATCTTGCGCCGCTGTCCAAAAGCGAGCCGGGTGACCTCTTCCAGCGCCTTGCGGTCGCATTCGAAACGGGGCGCTGGCAACGGCCTGATCTGCACGACTGACGAGGTAACCTTCGGTGCTGGCACAAAGGCGTCCGGCGGAATATCGAACAGGATGGCCGCGTCGGCAATCCAGCCTGTCAGAATGCTCAGCCGTCCATAGGCGCTGCTGCCTGGCTGTGCCGTAATGCGCTCTGCCACTTCGCGCTGGAACATCAGTGTCATCGATTCAAACGCCTGCGCCTGGCCCAGCCACTGGATCAGCAGCGTCGTCGCAATGTTGTAGGGCAGGTTGGCGATGATCCGTCGCGGTGCGCTTCCCATCTCCCACAGCTGCGTCTTCAGCGCATCCCCTTCAACAAGCTGTAGCCGGCTGCCGGCCGCCGTCAGAAGTGAATCAAGCACCGTCGCAGCCCGGAAATCCTTCTCGACAGCGATGACGTTTTCAGCGCCCTCGAGAAGCAGTGCTCTTGTCAGGCCGCCAGGGCCTGGCCCGACTTCGATCGTCGTGCCATTCAGGTTGATGGCGCTGCGTGCGATCCGTCTTGTAAGGTTCAGGTCGAAGAGAAAATTCTGGCCAAGCGATTTTCTGGCACGCATGTCGAGGCTTGCCACCAGTTCTTTCAGCGGCGGCAGCGCCTCAATGGCGCTATTGTCGAAGTCGGCCTCAGCCATCTGGATGCCGCCGTGACGCCATCATACGCGCCATACGGATGGCAGCCATCAGGCTCTGCGGACGCGCCTTGCCCGTGCCGGCAATGTCGAATGCGGTGCCATGATCAGGAGAGGTGCGGATAAAATCAAGGCCAAGCGTGACATTCACACCACCGTCAAAATCTATTGTTTTCAATGGAATAAGAACCTGATCGTGATACATGCCAATCACAGCGTCATAGGTCTCGCGTGCCTCAGGGTGGAAGAGAGTATCTGCTGACAGTGGCCCGAAAGCACCGATGCCCTCATCCTTCAACGCATCAACCGCCGGCGCGATAACGCGTTGGTCCTCGTCACCAAACTGGCCATTTTCACCGGCATGCGGGTTGAGGCCGCACACCGCAATGCGGGGTGTGTCACAGCCAAAATAAAGCCTTAGCGCCTCGTCAAGAAGCCGTCCTTTGGCCAAGATACCGTCGCTCGTCAGTGCCGACGGAACGTCACGAAGCGCGATATGCACGGTTGCCGGCACAACGCGAAGCGAATCTCCCGCCAGCATCATCAGTGGCGCGCCGGGACGCGCCGGTGCCAGCGATGCCAGGAATTCGGTATGGCACGGGTGGCTGAATCCGGCGTCCTTCAGAACTGCCTTGTTGATCGGGTTTGTGACCATTGCGGCTGCCGAACCATCCTGTGCCATGGCCGCCGCCTTGCGGATGGAGTCGATAATGACCTCGGCATTTCTGGAATCACCCCTGCCGGCGACAGGTCTCTGTGTCCATTGCAGGGGCATGACAGGAAAAAACGCATGGTCATCCGCCAGCGGTTCTGGCGCGTTCAGGCTTTTTATCCTGATATTCAGGTCAAGGGTGGACGCTATCCCGGCAAGCCGGTCGGGGTCTTCCATCAGGATAAAACCACGCATGCCGGCGGCAAATGCCATCAGGCTGATTTCGGCACCGACACCGGCAGGGTCTCCCGGTGTCAGGATAACGGGTTGCAGCCCGTCACCATGTGGTGCCCCACCAGTCATTACCCGTCACGGCGTTCGATGATCGCCGTGCGGCGCAGGCGTTGAAGCTGGCGTTCACCAAGGCTGCCAAAAATCTTGTCGATCAGGGCCTGCCGGATCTCTTCTCGCGGTGGGAGTTGGAGCTGAGGCTCGAGAAGTTCGCACACCATCATGGAGGCGACACCTTCGGCAAAGCTCAGTGGCTCGGAAGGCACACCGATTTCGAGTGAGGCTACTAGCTTCTGCATCTGCGGGGCGAGATCGCCTACCACCATATCATTGAGGCGCGACACCGCATTTGACTCGTAAGTTGCATTCAATGCGCCTAGGTCTTCGCAGTTGGTGACGCTCTCGGTGTCCCGTACGATCCGCGCTCCGGCCTCGAGACGGTCGGCATCGCTCGCGTCGGCGGCAAGCGGCAAGATCGCCCGGGCCAGCCAGACCCTTGATTGGGACGCATCGACAATGCCGTCCTTGCGTTCTCCACTCTTGCGCAGGATGTAGACTGCGCCGTCAAGAAGGACGGGTTCGGTCACCGCGCCATTTTCAATGCTCTCCAGTGCATCTCGGAAAGTCTTTGGTAGCTTCTCGCTCATTGCCCAGCCGACATCGCCACCGCGCGCCGAACTGCCGGATACCGAATATTGGCGAGCAATTTCCGTGAAGCTTGCACCCTTGCGGATGGCGGCGACCATGTCGCCGGCCAGGCCGCGCGTTTGTTCAATGTTGCGCGTCGGGCTTGGCGTCAGGACAATTTCGGCCAGCTTGATCTGGGGCTTGGATGCATTCTGGCGCATTCGGTCGATTTCATCGTCGACCCGTTCCTCGATATTTTCAAACTTGTCCAGGAATTTCGTGCTGATGAAATTCGACCAGGCGAGGTCACTTGTATATTTCTGTTGCACCGTGAGCGGGTCGATGCCGTCATTCATCAAGACCCGGTTGCCTGACGTCGTGTCATTTCCAAAATTCTGATTGATAAAGTCACGTGCTTGCGGCAGCACCACGGCCTCGATGTCGGGAAGCATGTCCCGTGCCGCTTCGAGGCGAAGTTTGTCTTCGATAATCAACTGCAGGGAATCCTCGTACAGCCGGTCCCTGTTCTGATCAGTGATCTCTATATTTGTTGCGTAGCCAAGGAAGCGCGAGCGCTGTTCAACATCATAATTGGTGATCGGCTTGCCGTTTACCGTTGCGATGATGGTCACCCCGGCATTGGCCGTCATCTGTGCAAAAAGGACAGAGAGTAGCAAAGCGATGGCGGCGAATGGGATAGTGCGGATCATGCGATCTTGCTTTCAGGCTTCGTCCATGCGGGCCAGAAGAATGGCGCCGACAAGGATTACAATAAAGGCTGGTGCCCAGGCAGCAACCAGCGTTGGAAGACGTAGGGTCGTGCCCAGTACCTGCATGAAGTGTGTGAACAGGAAAATGGATACGGTGATGACTGTACCACGGGTGAAAAGCATAACGCGCCTGCCACGCGTCATGTTGGTCAGGGTTGCCTTCGCCCCAAGCATTGCGATCCCAATCAGCAGAAAGGGCAGGGACAGAAGTTTGTGAAAATGCATCCGGTGTTCGATCGTCGGAAGGCCGGCCCGTTCAAGCAGGTTGATGAATCCGGGAAGCGAGAAAAACGCGATGGTGTTCGGTGGCTCGCTGGAAAGGCCAAGGTCGAGTGCATCCAAACCTGTCGGCAACATCATAGAGCCTTCATCAAGACGTGACCCGTCATTCAGCCAGATTGTCGCGTTGCTAACCACCCAGCCGCCATCTGTCAGTTCCATGTTGTTGGCTCTGATCCGCTGCTGCAAGTCGCCCTCGACATCAAATCTGTAAATGATCGGATTGATGATCTGCGCGACACTGACATCGAGCATGTCGCCATGAATGATGAACTGCCCCTCGCTATGCGTATCTCTCAGCCAGATGCCATCAGTAGAAACGGACAGCCTTTGCTGCTTGTTCCCGAACACTTCGTTCATCCTGGTTTCGTATTCGCGTGACGTAAGCGAACCGATTGGATTGACGAGGATTACGAACAGAATGCCGACAAGCCCGGCGGCGACAAACGAAGGACTCAGGATCGACCAGATGGAGCGGCCAAAGCCTCTGCAGACAACAAATTCGTTGGACCGGTTCATCGTTTCAAAACAGAACATCGACCCTGCAATAATAGCGATCGGGAGCGTCAGTTCTATCACAGCCGGAATGTTCAGCATCGATATTGTGATGACGTTGAAGCTGTCTCCATCCTGAATTTTCGTGCTGACCCGCCGTGCCAGCTCGATTGCCTGTATCAGCGTTACCGTTGCTGACAGCCCGATGATGCTGGCCAGCACCCATTTCAAATAGCGAAAGCCGAAATATCTGAACAAAATGCCAAAATTCGCTACGCCGCTCATCGCGTGACCCCCGCTGGTACGGCCAATCTAGCTGCTGGCTGTGCGATAGACTGGAGCCCCAGCAGCGTCAGCAGGCTGACCATCGGAAACAGCATGCTGAGATAGATCAGGGGGATCAGCAA
>JAKMFG010000019.1 GCA_022425565.1 Alphaproteobacteria bacterium | reverse complement strand
GTTTATATATGGTTCCGTTTTGAATGGCAGTTTTCGATAGCCGCTATTCTTGCACTGGCACATGACGTATTGACCACGATCGGCCTGTTTGCCCTGACAAGTTTCGAGTTCAACCTGGCGACCGTGGCCGCGATCCTCACGATTGCCGGATATTCGATTAATGACACGGTGGTCGTCTTCGACCGCGTACGCGAGAACCTGCGCCGTTACAAATCCTATGAACAGCCGGCGATCCTGAACATGTCGCTTAACGAGACGCTGTCCCGTACTGTGATGACTTCGGTTACCACCATGCTGGCACTGCTTGCGATCGTACTGTTCGGTGGTGCCGTGCTCCGTGATTTCGCGCTGGCAATGATGTGGGGCGTCCTGATCGGAACTTATTCCTCGATCTTTATTGCTGTCGGCATGCTGGCCTTCTTCGATCTGAAGAAGAATCTCGATGAGGACGAGGATCCTGGCGCCATGCCCGAGCAGGGCTGAGCCCGGCATGGTTGAGGTCAAGACCTTCGGCGACGGCAGTGATCTTCAGCTGATCCATGGTTATGGTGATGGCGGTTTTCGCGTGTCGCAGGAGCGGTATGCAGGGGACCTTTTCCTGTTGCCGCGTCAGGCAGTTGCCTGGCAGCCTCCGACAAATATCGACGACCTCGTCGCTGGCGATCTGCTTCCGGTGATGGGAGAGGAACTGCCGCCCTTGCTAATTCTTGGTGCCGGCGAGGCGCCCCAGCATCCGTTTTTTGAACTTGGAAAATCGCTCCGCGAACACGGTGTTGCCTTTGAGGTTCTGTCCACGGCGGCTGCCTGCCGGACATGGAATGTGCTGATGAGCGAAGGCCGGTCTGCCGCCGCTGCGCTTGTCGCCCTGCCATGAGTGCTGGCTGGCAGGCGCTACGTGAGACTGACCGGGATCTTGCACTTGCCCTGCTGTTTGCACCTGCTTCTTCCCGTGAGGTGATTGCCGACAGGCTGAGCCTTGCCATCGAGGCGGAAACCGCAATAAATCTAGCTTCCGAACCGATGTTAGCCGCCATTCGTTTGCAATGGTGGGTTGAGGCAATTGAGAAAAGGTCTGGAGATTCGGTTCCGTTAATGGACCGGCTTCTTTGCCATCTGGATCGAGGTTCGCTCGCATCCGCCGATCTCGTCGCGCAGATGGGTCACTGGCAGGACCGATTGTCCAGATTGCCCGAAGATGCCCCTGATGCTATCGGCGACTGCTGGGCAGATTGTTTTGGTAAGCTTCTGCCATCACAGGAACAGGCTGCCAGCCAGGTGGGCAGGGCACTTGTTGATGCTGACGCGCGTATCGGAGATGAGGCGCTTGGCCTTCTTGCAACGGCCGAGGGTCGGTGGGTATGGATGATCGGGCTTCTTGTCCGCCACCGGCGCGCATCCGGCGGATCGCATGATGACCCGCTCATGGTCTGGCGTATGGTTGGTTGGCGGTTTGCGTTCAGGCGGCCTTTGTCACCGACGACCAGCCGCTGAAGGATGCAAGCGCCCGGCTTGAATAGGCAGCCTTGCGTTCACGCCCACGCAATTTGCGCTTCTTTCCGTTTGGCGTCACCACCAGTTCGATCGGCGGGAACAGGCCGAAATTCACATTCATCGGCTGAAATGTGTCGGCATCTGCGCCGCCGGTGATGTGTGCAAGCAATGCCCCATGCGCGGTATCGACGGGTGGTGGTGCCCATTGCGTGCCGATCGCCTGCGAGGCGGCCATGATGCCGGTCATCAGGCCAATGGCTGCTGATTCGATATAACCTTCAACGCCGGTGATCTGGCCGGCAAACCTCAGGGATTGGCGCGCTTTCATCCGAAGCTGCTCGTCGAGAAGCCTGGGCGAGTTTATGAAGGTGTTCCGGTGCAACCCGCCAAGACGGGCAAATTGCGCCTCTTCAAGACCAGGAATGGTCTGGAAAACGCGTGCCTGCTCGGCATATTTCAGCTTCGTCTGGAAGCCAACCATGTTGTAGAGCGTGCCAAGCGCGTTGTCCTGGCGAAGCTGGATCACCGCGTGCGGACGGCTGCCGTCATGCGCATTGGTCAATCCAACCGGTTTCATCGGTCCGAAGCGCAGCGTCTCATGACCGCGCGAGGCCATGATCTCGATCGGCATGCAACCTTCGAAATAGGGGGTGTTTTCCTCCCATTCACGAAAGCTCATCTTGTCGCCGGTGAGGAGCGCCTCAATGAAACCGTCATACTGCGCCTTGTCCATCGGGCAGTTGATATAGTCCTTGCCGTCACCGCCATCCGTGGATTTGTCGTAGCGTGACTGAAACCATGCACGATCCATATCGATGCTGTCGAAATGGACGATCGGCGCAATGGCGTCGAAGAAGGCAAGGTCATCCTCACCGCCGACATCCCGCACCATCTGTGCCAGTGCAGGCGAGGTGAGGGGGCCGGTCGCGATAATCACATTGGACCAGTCTTCGGGGATCTCGGTTACTTCCTCACGTTCCAGCGTGACCATCGGATGGTCCGACAGGATTTGCTGAACGCGTTGCGAAAATCCATCCCGATCTACCGCCAGCGCACCGCCGGCAGGTACCTTGTGCCGGTCGGCTGCGGCCATGATGACAGAGCCCATCATCCGCATTTCTTCATGCAACACGCCGACGGCGTTGGATTCAGCATCGTCAGACCGGAAGCTGTTGGAACAGACAAGCTCCGCCAGGCCCTCGGTCTGGTGAGCGTCGGTCATCCGTACCGGGCGCATCTCGTGCAGAATTACCGGCACGCCGCGTTGCGCAATCTGGAAGGCGGCCTCGCTACCCGCAAGTCCACCACCAATCACATGAACGACGTTTTCTGGCTTTGCTGTTTTTGTCATCAGCTGGTGTTCCCCGGTTTCAGCATCCGCGCAAGATAGGTGCCTGTATGGGATTCGGCGACCGTGGCCACCTGTTCCGGCGTGCCTTCAGCAACGATCATGCCGCCACCGTCACCACCTTCTGGCCCAAGGTCAATCACCCAGTCCGCAGTCTTGATCACATCCATATTATGTTCAATGACGATTACGGTATTGCCCTGATCAACAAGTTCCTGCAACACCTCCAGCAGCTTGGCGATGTCATGGAAGTGAAGGCCGGTCGTCGGCTCGTCCAGGATATAGACAGTCCGGCCTGTAGCCCGCCGCGACAGTTCCTTTGACAGTTTTACCCGCTGCGCCTCGCCGCCAGACAGGGTTGTCGCCTGCTGGCCAATCCGCACATAGCCAAGGCCAACGCGGTACATGGTTTCCAGCTTTTCCCTGATAGAGGGAACGGCTTTGAAGAATTCAACACCTTCTTCTACAGTCATTTCAAGGACATCTGCGATGGACTTGCCACGGAAGGTGATTTCCAGTGTCTCGCGGTTGTAGCGCCGTCCCTTGCAACTGTCACAAGTGACATAGACATCGGGAAGAAAATGCATCTCGATTTTGATAAGACCGTCGCCCTGGCAGGCCTCGCACCGTCCACCCTTGACGTTGAAGGAGAAACGCCCGGGCGCATAGCCGCGCGCCTTGGCCTCGGGAAGGCCGGCAAACCATTCGCGGATCGGGGTGAAAGCGCCGGTGTAGGTCGCTGGGTTCGACCGCGGTGTCCGGCCGATCGGTGACTGGTCGATATCAACGACCTTGTCGAGAAGTTCCGCGCCGAGAAGGCCCTTGTGCGGTGCCGGCATTTCACGCGCCTTGTGAAGCCGGCGGGCGAGGCCCTTCCACAGGGTCTCGAGGACCAGCGTGGACTTGCCGCCACCCGACACCCCGGTAACGCAAGTCAGCACGCCAAGCGGGAAATCGACATCTACATCATGAAGGTTGTTGCCGCTGGCACCCTCGACCCGCACGAACCGGCCCTTCTTGGCCTTACGTCTCTTTTCGGGGACCGGGATTTCCATCTTGCCGCACAGGTATTGCCCCGTCAGCGAGGCATCGCTGGCAATGATCTGGTCAGGGGTGCCCGCCGCGACAACCATACCGCCATGGACACCAGCACCAGGGCCCATATCGATGACGTAATCCGCCAGCCTGATGGAATCCTCGTCATGCTCGACGACGAGAACCGTATTGCCAAGGTCGCGAAGCCGGACAAGCGTGGTCAGCAACCGGTCATTGTCACGCTGGTGAAGGCCGATTGACGGCTCGTCAAGAACATAGAGGACGCCTGTAAGGCCCGAGCCGATCTGCGAGGCAAGACGAATCCGCTGAGACTCACCACCGGACAGAGTGCCGGAATTGCGCGCCATCGAAAGGTAGGACAGTCCGACATTTACCAGAAAGCCGAGCCGCTCGTTGATTTCCTTGAGAATGCGAGCCGCGATTTCCGATTCCTGGCCGGTGAGCTTGTCACTCAGGTTGGAAAACCAGTCGCGCGCTTCACCGATCGACAGGCGGGAGATGTCAGAAATATCACAATCCGCAATCTTGACCGCCAGAGCTTCGGGCTTCAGCCGCTTGCCACCACAGGCATCACATGGGTGGTTGGCACGGAATTTCTCCAACTCCTCGCGAACCCAGGATGAATCTGTTTCCCGGTAACGGCGCGCAAGGTTGGGCATGATTCCCTCAAACGGTCGCGTCGTCTGGTAGGAGCGCATGCCGTCATCAAATTCCATCGTCACCGGAACTTTGCCGGATCCGTGAAGGATGATCGACTGCACATCATCTTCCAACTCGCCAAAGGGCATGTCGAGCGAGAAGCCAAACTGGCGTGCCAGCGACTCGAGCGTCTGGATGTAATAACGCGAGCTGCTGTTTGCCCAAGGGGCGAGGGCGCCACCGCGAAGTGTCAGCCGGTTGTCGGGCACCACAAGCTGTTCATCGAAATGGCTGCTGACGCCGAGGCCGTCGCAGGACGGGCAGGCGCCGAACGGATTGTTGAAGGAAAACAGCCTCGGCTCGATCTCGTCGATGGTAAATCCAGATTCGGGGCAGGCGAAATTGGCGGAAAAGACTGTTCTGTTGCCATTGTCGGCATTGTCGGCAAAGGCCAGGCCATCGGTCAGCGCCAGCGCCGTTTCCAACGAATCCGCCAGGCGTGTGGACAGCTCGTCCGGGTCGCCCTTGATGACCAGCCTGTCCACAACAAGCTCGATGTCATGCTTGCGTTTCTTGTCCAGCTCGGGCGTTGCGTCGAGGTCATAGATCTCGCCGTCGATCCGCACACGGCTGAAACCCTTGCGGTGATATTCGGCCAGCTCCTTGCGATACTCGCCCTTACGGCCACGTACGACTGGCGCCAGCAGGTAAAGGCGGGTGCCGTCCTCCATCGCCAGCAGGATGTCGACCATCTGGCTGACGGTCTGGCTGCGGATGGGAAGCCCGGTTGCCGGAGAGTAGGGAATGCCGACCCGAGCCCACAGCAGGCGCATATAGTCATAAATCTCGGTGACCGTGCCAACGGTCGAACGTGGGTTCCGCGATGTCGTCTTCTGCTCGATCGAGATCGCTGGTGACAGGCCTTCAATCAGGTCGACATCCGGCTTCTGCATCATCTCCAGAAACTGGCGCGCATAGGCAGAGAGCGATTCGACATAGCGACGCTGCCCTTCGGCATAGATCGTATCAAAGGCGAGCGAGGATTTGCCGGAACCTGACAGGCCGGTGAGCACCACCAGGCGGTCGCGTGGAAGGTCAATGCTGACATCAGCGAGATTGTGCTCGCGTGCGCCCCGTATCGAGATCAGGCGCGGTTCGGAACGTTCTTCGGCGCGTTCCTGCAGCGGCGGATGGACATCACCTGAGATCGGGCCTGAGATCGGGCCTGCGGCCTCGCGATTAATCAATTGCGTGGCTGCGGGAGGGGTTTTCTTGGTTTCATTGGGCATCGCGAGAATATACCTGCGACCACAGGGCACGACCAGCCTAAAGGCGAGGACAGCACTGCGGCTTTTTCACGTTTGCGTTAACATCTTCGTGGTTGTCATCTAGGCATACGGACGGGTAATCTAAAGGTCTATTCCGTGCTTTTTATGCAAGTCCCCCATATTCCATCCGTGAAGGAGCAAGACAGCCATGGCAGGCAGTGTGAACAAGGTCATTCTGGTCGGCAATCTCGGCCGTGACCCAGAGGTCAGGAGCAGCCAGGACGGCACCAAGATCGTCAACCTGTCGATTGCGACTTCCGAGCGCTGGAAAGACCGCAACAGCGGTGAACAGCGCGAGCGCACGGAGTGGCATCGTGTGGTTATCTTCAATGAGAATCTGGCACGTCTTGCAGAGCAGTATCTGCGCAAGGGCTCCAGCGTCTATCTGGAAGGCCAGTTGCAGACCCGCAAATGGACGGACCAGCAGGGTGTTGAAAAATACACGACCGAGGTGGTTCTTGGTCGCTATCGCGGTGAACTGACGTTCCTTGGTGGCCGCGGTGACGGCGGTGGATATGGCGACAGCATGGGCGGCGGATATGGCGGTGGCCAGAGTGCTGCGCCGGCTGCTGGCGGCGGTGGAATGGGTGGCGGTACGGGCGGCGCCCCCGCCGCGACACCGCCAATGCATGGCGGTGATGGTATCGACGACGATATTCCGTTCTAAAACAGTTAGATATATTGCAATTATGATCCGTCACTCGATCTGAGTGACGGATTTTGTGTTTTGGGGCAAATCCTAACAATATTTTGAGGTTTCACCGCTTCCTGTGGTATAGATGTAGTAATCGGGACGTTGATTTGCAGCCCTTGCCGCGAACGGTCCCAGAACGGCATTAAGAGACCCTTTTGAGCGACACCACGACACCCCCAGCCGAGCCATCCAGCCCGACGATTTCAATCTCTGAGGAGATGCGGAAATCCTATCTCGATTACGCGATGAGCGTGATCGTATCGCGGGCCCTTCCCGATGTGCGCGACGGCCTGAAACCCGTCCATCGCCGCATTCTATACGCGATGATGGAGGGCAATTACGACTGGTCGAAGCCGCCGCGCAAATCGGCGCGGATCGTCGGTGACGTCATGGGTAACTACCACCCGCATGGCGACAGCTCGATCTATGAGGCCATGGTCCGCATGGCGCAGGACTTCTCGATGCGGCTGCCGCTTGTCGACGGACAGGGCAATTTCGGTTCGGTTGACGGCGACCCGCCGGCGGCGATGCGCTACACCGAATCCAGGCTTGCAAGGGCGGCGGAAAGTCTGCTCCGTGATATCGACAAGGATACCGTCGATTTCACCGAGAACTACGACGAGACCCAGCTCGAACCGACAGTTCTTCCTGCCGAATATCCGAACCTTCTGGTCAATGGCGCGAACGGCATTGCCGTCGGCATGGCGACCAACATTCCCCCGCACAATCCGGGCGAGGTAATCTCTGCTTGCGAAGCTTACATCCGCAATCCCGCGATTACGGTCGAAGAGCTGATCGAGATTGTGCCAGGACCCGATTTCCCGACCGGAGCCCTGATCATGGGGCGGGCCGGTATCCGCGATGCCTACACGACTGGGCGCGGCTCGGTGATGATGCGCGCCCGCGCCGAAATCATTACCGACGGCAAGGACCGCGAGACCATTATCGTCTCGGAAATTCCTTATCAGGTGAACAAGGCTCAGCTTCTTGAGCGGATTGGCGAGCTGGTCCGTGAGAAGACCATCGAAGGCATTTCCGACATCCGCGATGAGTCAGACCGTACCGGCATGCGAATTGTGGTCGAGGTGCGCCGTGATGCCACCGGCGATGTGGTGCTGAACCAGCTGTTCCGGCACACGCGCCTGCAGACCAGTTTCCCGGTGAATATGCTGGCGATGAACAGCGGCCGCCCCGAACAGATGGGGCTGAAGGACGTGATTGCGGCTTTCTGTGATTTCCGTAAGGAAGTGGTCACGAGGCGGTCTGTCTATCTTCTCGGCAAAGCACGCGAGCGGGCCCATATTCTGGCCGGCCTGATGGTAGCGCTTGCCTCGATCGATGAGATCATTGAACTGATCAAGCGTGCGCCCGACACCGAGACGGCTCGGAACGAGCTGTGCGCCCGTGCCTGGCCAGCGAATGAGGTCGAGGCGTTTATCAGGTTGATCGATGACCCAGGCCATGAAGTCATCGACGGTCATTACCAGCTGTCCGAGACGCAGGCCCGTGCCATCCTGGATCTGCGGCTGCAGCGCCTGACCGGGATGGAGCGCGACAAGCTCGCCGAGGAAACGGGCGAGCTTGCCGAGCGAATTTCCGGCTACCTCGAAATCCTCGGATCACAGTTGCGCGTCGACGATGTTGTTCTCGAGGAACTTGCGGCCACCCGCGAGCGTCTGTCTAACGACCGCCGCACCGAGATTTCAGACCAGATGTTTGATCAGGATGATGAAGACCTGATCCAGCAGGAAGACATGGTCGTGACTGTCAGCCATCGGGGTTACATCAAGCGCGTGCCGCTGTCCGTCTATCGGGCGCAGCGCCGCGGCGGCAAGGGACGTGCAGGCATGCGCACGCGCGACGAGGATTTCGTCACCAGGCTGTTTGTGGCCAATACCCACACACCGATTCTGTTCTTCACTTCGCGCGGCATGGTCTATCAGCTGAAATGCTACAAATTGCCTGAAGCGGCGCCGCAGGCGCTTGGCAAGGCGATGGTCAATCTGCTGCCGATCGAGCCGGATGAGACGATCAACACCATCATGCCAATGCCCGAAGATGAGTCCACCTGGGGTGATCTTCACATCATGTTTGCCACTGCGTCGGGCAGTGTACGGCGCAACAAGCTCAGTGATTTCACCAACATCAAGCGGAACGGCAAGATCGCCATGAAGCTGTCCGAGGGGGATGAGCTTGTCGGGGTGGCGCCATGTAACGCCAGTGATGACATGCTGTTGGCCACCCGCGACGGCAAAGCCATCCGCTTTACCATCGACCCTGCCGTCAGGGTCTTTACCGGTCGGGACAGCACCGGTGTTCGCGGGATCAAGCTGCTTGGCAATGATTCGGTTGTGTCGATGTCGATCATCGCCGATGCCGATCGCGAATTCGTACTGTCTGTTACGGAAAACGGGTATGGCAAACGCACCGCTGTCAGTGACTATCGCCAGACCGGGCGTGGCGGGCAGGGCGTCGCCAATATCGAAACCAGTGAGCGGAACGGCCGCGTCATGGCGAGCTTCACGGTTCTGGAGGAAGACCAGCTTATGCTGGTGACCAACGAGGGTCAGATCATCCGTATCCGCGTTCATGGTGGTGAGGGGGATTCGATCCGAGTCGCCGGCCGCAAGACACAGGGCGTGCGGCTGTTCGATGTATCGGGCGGCAAGGATGAAAAGGTGGTGTCGGCCGGCCTGATCCGAGATGCGGATGACGAGGATGACGACAGCGAAGATGAAACGTCTGAGGGCGGAGTAGGTGAGGCAGCTGAAGCTTCTGCAGATAACGCTCCGGCCACCGATTCGTCAGCTGGTGATGCAGAGGCGTCCGACTGATGGCAAAGCGCATCATCATTTATCCTGGTACCTTTGACCCACTCACTTATGGTCACCTCGACATTATCGAGCGCGCCTCCAAGCTGGGAGGCGAG
>JAKMFG010000005.1 GCA_022425565.1 Alphaproteobacteria bacterium | reverse complement strand
GGCTGGAAGATAACGGCCAGATCGCCTTCCGCTATGCTGACAGCGATATTGTCGGTCCGGCGAACCCAAACGGCGCGGCCCGCGACATCGCCGGCATCGTCTCGCCAAACGGACGCGTCATGGGCATGATGCCCCATCCTGAGCGCGCCATCTCGCCCGAGCTTGGCAGCGCCGACGGCGCAACCCTTCTGACTGCCTGCCTGGAGGCCCTTTCCGCATGAGCGCGACCAAACAGGAACCGGAAATGACCTTCGAGAACGCCGCCGCCATGGGGCTGTCGCAGGAGGAGTGGAACCTCATCCTGACCCGCCTCGGCCGGACGCCAAACCTGTGCGAGCTTGGCATCTTCTCGGCCATGTGGTCGGAACACTGTTCGTACAAATCCTCGAAGAAATGGCTGAAGACCCTGCCAGTTGACGGCCCGCAGGTGATCGAGGGGCCGGGTGAGAACGCAGGCGCCATCGATATCGGTGACGGGCTTGCCGCCATTTTCAAGATCGAGAGCCATAACCATCCGTCTTTCATTGAACCCTATCAGGGCGCGGCGACCGGTGTCGGCGGTATTCTTCGCGATGTCTTCACCATGGGCGCGCGGCCTGTTGCGCTTCTGAACGCGCTTCGTTTTGGCGCGCCGGACCATGAAAAGACACGCCACCTTCTGGCCGGTGTCGTCTCCGGTATCGGCGGTTATGGCAACTGTATCGGCATCCCGACTGTTGGCGGCGAGGTGAATTTCGACCCGTCCTACAACGGCAACATTCTCGTGAATGCCATGGCTGTCGGGCTGGCAAATAGTGACCGGATCTTCCGGTCGGCAGCGACCGGCCCGGGCAATCCGGTCATCTATGTCGGGGCAAAGACAGGGCGCGACGGCATTCATGGTGCAACCATGGCCTCTGCCGAATTTTCCGATGAAACCGAATCCAAGCGGCCTACAGTTCAGGTCGGCGACCCCTTCACCGGCAAGCTGCTGATGGAAGCCTGCCTTGAGCTGATGGCCTCCGACGCGGTGCTGTCCATTCAGGATATGGGGGCAGCAGGTCTGACTTCCTCCTCGGTCGAAATGGCATCAAAGGGCGGCCTCGGCATGGAAATGGACCTTGATCTGGTGCCGGCGCGCGAGGAAGGCATGAGTGCCTATGAATTGATGCTCTCTGAGAGCCAGGAACGCATGTTGATGGTGCTGAAGCCAGAGGCAACGGACACCGCACGGCAGATCTTCGACAAATGGGACCTCGATTTCATGCCCATCGGCAAGGTCACCGAAACCGGCAGGCTGGTGCTGCTGAAGGATGGCGCGGTCGCTTGCGACATCCCGCTGGCACCGCTTGTCGACGACGCACCAGAATATGACCGCCCGCAGGCCGATGTCACCCCGCGCCCGGTCCTTGACAGCGCCAAGGTCACCAGCGACGCGCCGGTGGCAGATATTCTGAAATCACTTATCGGCAGCATTGATCTTGCCAGCCGCCGCTGGATCTACGAGCAGTATGACAGCCAGGTGATGGCGGACACGATTGCAGGCCCTGGCGGTGATGCCGGGCTGATCAGGGTGCATGGCTCGCGCCGCGGCCTTGCCGTCAGCACCGACTGCACGCCGCGCTATGTCGAGGCTGATCCGCGCACTGGCGGGGCGCAGGCCGTCGCAGAGGGCTGGCGCAACCTGTCGGCGATCGGCGCACGGGGCCTTGCCATCACCAACAATCTGAATTTCGGCAATCCGGAAAAGCCCGACATCATGGCGCAGATGGCGCAGTCAGTGCTTGGTATGGGCGATGCCGCGCGCGCGCTCGATACACCGGTCGTATCCGGAAATGTCTCGCTCTACAACGAAACCGACGGCCGCGCGATCCTGCCCTGCCCGGTTGTCGGCATGGTCGGCACCATCGAGGATATCAGCAGCGCGGTTGGCGTGGCGCCGACAGCTGACGGGCAAACGCTTGTCGTGATCGGTCAGGATGCCTCGCAAGATGATGGCTGGCTCGGCGTTTCGCTCTATGCGCGCAATCTCGCAGGTGATCCGAAAGCCGCACCGCCACCGGTCGATCTGGAAGCCGAACGCCGCAACGGGCTTTTTGTGCAGCAGCAGATTGCTGCCGGCGGCATCCGCGCCGCCCATGATATTTCCGACGGCGGCCTTGCCGTTGCCATTGCCGAAATGTGTGTGGCTGGCGGCATCGGCGCCACCATCGAATTGCCAGAAACCGGCAACCGCCATGGCTGGGCTTTCGGCGAGGATCAGGCACGCTATGTCATCGCCACGGATGATGCCGTTGCCCTGCTTGCCGCAGCGCAGGCTGCAGGCGTTCCAGCTGCGGCTATCGGCAGCACCCGTGCAGGCGGTCAATTGCAATTCGGTGGCGAGACTGCCATATCTGTAAGTGAACTGCACAGTCTGGCGGAAGCCACCATCCCGACCCTCATGCAGGGCGGTTGAGGGCGGCGCCAGCGCCAAACCGGGGGTACGTCTCATGCCGATGCCAGCATCCGAAATCGAAACTCTGATCAAGGCGGCCTTTCCCGACGCCGACGTGGTGATCGAAGACCTGCGCGGGGACGGCGACCACTATGCCTGCCGTGTTGTATCGACCGCCTTTGCCGGCAAGAGCCGCGTGCAGCAGCACCAGATGGTCTACAAGGCGCTCGGCGGCCGCATGGGGGGCGAGCTTCACGCGCTGGCGCTACAGACCTCGGCCCCAACATCGAACTGAATTTATTATTGAACCCGACCCGCCCGGGCACCAGCCCGCGGCACCGTTAAGGAGACAGGATCATGCTTGACGACGCGACCAAGGAACGCATCGAACAGGACATCGCCAGCGAGGACGTCGTTCTCTACATGAAGGGATCACCGGTGTTCCCGCAATGCGGCTTTTCTGCTGCCGTTGTCGGCGTGCTGACGCATCTCGGCGTGCCATTCCGCGGAATCAATGTTCTCGATGACATGTCCGTCCGCGAAGGCATCAAGGCCTTTTCCGACTGGCCGACCATCCCGCAGCTCTATGTGAAGGGCGAATTTGTCGGCGGATGCGACATTATCCGTGAAATGTACGAGACGGGCGAGCTGGCCGAAATGTTCCAGACCCGCGGCATCGACGCCAAGCCTGAGGTCTGATGTCGGGCAGGACGGTGTCCGGCTAGTCCGCACCGCCTGTTGGCTCAGTTCCCGGCGCCTCTGTTTCAAGTGGCGTTTCCGGTCTCGCTTCCGGGGGCATCGTCCCCGGGTCGACCGCGTCACCCGCGTCAAAGCTGCGGTGGGCCACCACCTCGGCGACGCGTATGTGATACCAGCTGTAGAATTCCTGACGGCCCATCTGCTGGGCGGCCAGATGTTCAACATTGATCCGCCAGTTACGGATCGATGCGCGGTCGCGCCAGTATGACACGGTGATCCCGATCCCGTCGCCGCCGCGTACCGATTCCACCCCCAGAAACCCCGGCTGCTGCTGCGCCAGCTCGACCATGCGCTCGGCCGTCAGGCTGTACATGTCCTCGTCCGACAGCGTGCGCTGCGCCGTGAAGATCACGGCGAAATAGCGGTCTGGCCAGCCGTCGCGCGACGGGGCGGACACAGGTGTGAAGTCGTCATCTGTCATGGTTCGTCAGTATTACCCCAGCGCAACCCCGGAATGCCACGCAAAAAACGACAGGCGGCTCCCATCACATATTGCCCTGGTACACTCCCCTCGAACATCCCAGTCTGGCCATCGGCGCGACACCATCCAAATGTGAACATTTCATAAATTCAGTTTCACATCTCTTGGCTGGCAAGACTTTCAGATTTCCAAATGCATAAATCAGGCAACACTGGACCTATAGAAACCTAATAAAATGGGTCAGGGTGCGGATGAACACTACCGGAAGAAATGGCATGGTCACAATT
>JAKMFG010000322.1 GCA_022425565.1 Alphaproteobacteria bacterium | reverse complement strand
AAGCTGGAAAAAGTGGTCAGCGCACCCAGAAACCCGACCGCGATAAAGCCACGCCACGCCTCGGGCAGAGATATGCCTGCCGCAATCACGCCCGCCATCACACCCATCAGGCTGCTTCCCGCGACATTGACCGCAAGTGTTGCCATGGGTCCGGCGATGCCGAACAGCCCGGCGCCAACAAGCTGTGCCACGCCGTAGCGGCTCATCGCGCCAAGCGCCCCACCGGCACCAACGGCCGCGAACATTGCCAGGCTCACTTGCCGCCTCCGCTCTTTTCGGTGCGCAACCTGTCCCAATAGGCAAGCCGCTTGCCGATCTCGCGCTCGTATCCGCGCTCCACGGGCGTGTAGAACCGTTGCCGCTGCATTTCATCCGGAAATCCGTTCTGCCCGGCAAACCCGTCTGGATCGTCATGGTCATAGGCATAATCCCTGCCATAGCCGAGATCCTTCATCAGGCCGGTGGGGGCGTTCAGGATATGCGCAGGCGGCATTAGCGATCCGGTAGTAGCCGCCGCCCGGTTCGCCGCCTTCATCGCGGCATAGGCGGCGTTCGATTTCGGCGCCGTGGCGAGATAGATCACCAGATTGGCGATGGCGAGCTCGCCCTCCGGGCTGCCAAGCCGTTCGAAGGCCTGCCAGGCGGCCAGCGCGCGCGGCAGAGATTCCGGCTCGGCAAGGCCTATATCCTCGGATGCGAAACGGGTCAGCCGCCGCAGGATGTAATTCGGGTCCTCGCCCCCGGCAAGCATCCGCGCCAGCCAGTAGAGCGCCGCATCAGCATCGGAGCCGCGAAGCGTCTTGTGAAGCGCCGACATCAGGTTGTAATGCTGCTCTCCGGCGCGATCAAACGCCGGAGCCCGGCCAGCGACGATGGCAGCCAGCCCGGCCGGGTCGAGCCGGACCTGCTGTTCAAGACCCGCCAGCGATGACGCCATGTTCAGAAGGTATCGTCCGTCACCATCCGCCATCGCCTTTAACGCGGCGCGCGCCTCGTCATCCAGCGGAAGAGAGCTGCCAATATGCGCCTCGACACGAAGTAACAATGCCTCCAGCGCCTCCGGCGACAGCCGTTCCACCAGCATCACCTGCGCCCGCGACAGCAGCGCACCGTTCAGCGCAAATGACGGGTTTTCCGTGGTCGCACCGATCAGGGTGACGGTACCGTCCTCGACACGCGGCAGCAGCCCGTCCTGCTGGGCCTTGTTAAACCGATGCACCTCGTCAACGAACAGCAGCGTGCGTGCGCCTGCGCCGCGCCGCTTGCCGGCCCGTTCGAACACCTTGCGGAGATCGGCGACACCGTCGAATACGGCAGAGATCGGCTCAAATTCCATGCCGGCTTCGGCCGCCAGCAGGCGTGCGATGGTGGTTTTGCCGGTACCGGGCGGGCCCCAGAAAATAATCGAGGCAAGCTCGCCCCCATCCAGCATCCGGCGAAGCCGCCCTTGCGGACCAAGAAGCCCTTCCTGCCCCACCACCTGCGACAGGTCCTTTGGGCGCAGCAGTTCGGCAAGAGGCGCATTGGCGTCAGCCTCCGCGTCCTGGCGGCCATCCGGTGTGTCGAGGTCGAGCTGAGTCATGGCGCTATCTTCACCCAAAGCCATGGTTTGCGGCAAAGAAAAAGGGCCGCCCCGGCAAGGGGACGGCCCAGAATTCTCAATCATTCAGGGCGATCAGGCCGCTGTTTCTTCAGTCTGGAGATCGTCCTCGACCTGAACCGGACCCGAATCCTGGCCACGGGCATCCTCATCACGGTCGACAAGCTCGATCACGGCCATCGGCGCAGAGTCGCCATAGCGAAAGCCTGCCTTCATGATGCGGCAATAGCCACCAGCACGCTCTTCATAGCGCGGGCCAAGAACCTCAAACAGCTTCTTGGTCATCGCATCGTCGCGAAGACGGGCATGGGCCAGCCGGCGGGCATGAAGATCGCCACGCTTGCCAAGTGTGATCAGGCGCTCAACCACCGGACGAAGTTCTTTCGCCTTCGGCAGGGTTGTCACGATCTGCTCGTGCTTGATCAGTGCCTGTGCCATGTTCCGGAACAGCATCTGACGATGCTGTGATGTACGGTTCAGTTTCCGTCCGCCAATACGATGACGCATTGTCCTGTCTCCCTTAGACCGGCCGCCCTCATGGCTTCCGGTTCACGTAAAATACTCAGTCGCTGCCTAGAAAGGTTCGTCCAGGCGGCGGGCAAGTTCCTCGACATTCTCCGGCGGCCAGGCAGGGATATCCATGCCAAGTTCCAGATTCATGCCCTTGAGGACTTCCTTGATCTCATTCAGCGACTTGCGGCCAAAGTTCGGAGTACGAAGCATTTCGTACTCGGTCTTCAGCACCAGATCGCCGATATATACGATGTTGTCGTTCTTCAGGCAGTTCGCAGAACGGACCGAAAGTTCCAGTTCGTCGACCTTGCGAAGCAGGTTGCGGCTGAACGGCAGGTCCTCGTTCTCCTCGTCGCTCGGCTGCTCCTTCGGCTCTTCGAAATTGATGAAGGGCTGGAGCTGCTCCTGCAGGATGCGCGCAGCATAGGCAACGGCGTCCTCAGGCGTGACCGAACCGTCAGTCTCGACGGTCAGAAGAAGCTTGTCATAATCGGTGATCTGGCCAACACGGGCGTTGTCCACCTTGTAGGCAACCTGGCGCACCGGGCTGTAAATCGCATCGATCGGAATAAGGCCAATCGGCGAATCCTCGGTACGCATGCTGCCAGCCGGGACATAGCCCTTGCCCGAGGTCACAGTCAGTTCCATCGAAACAGACGCACCCTTGTCGAGTTGGCAAATTACATGGTCGGGGTTCATGATCTCTACACCGGCAGATTCGGAAATCATGCCGGCGGTCACGGTAGCCGGGCCCTCTGCGGCAAGACGCAGGCGCTTCGGCTGATCATCATCGACGCGGACAGCCACGCCCTTGAAGTTCAGAACAAGATCAGTCACGTCCTCGCGAACACCCGGGATCGACGAGAATTCATGGACAACGCCCTGAATCTGTACGGCCGAAATGGCGGAACCCTGAAGCGAAGACAGCAGAACACGGCGGAGGGCGTTGCCGATGGTCACGCCAAAGCCACGCTCGAATGGTCCAACCTCGATCACCGCCTGGCTCGGGTTGTATTCGGACTGCCTGATTTCCAGTTCGTCGGGCTTTTTCAGGTCCAACCAGTTCTTTTCAATCATATTGGTGTTCCTTTATGCGAACAGTATCCAGTTTCGGCAACGCCGGCCCCACAGGCCGGCGTGCGACGCGCAGGGCAATCGCGGGTCTGATTAGACGCGGCGACGCTTGCGCGGACGGCAGCCGTTATGCGGGATCGGGGTCACGTCACGGATCGATGTGACGTTAAAACCGACCGCTTGCAGCGCCCGAAGAGCTGATTCCCGGCCTGAGCCTGGACCACGCACCTGGACGTCGAGAGACTTCATGCCATGCTCGGCAGCTTTCTTGCCCGCGTCTTCGGCGGCCATCTGTGCCGCGAACGGGGTCGATTTGCGCGAGCCCTTGAAGCCCATGCCACCCGCAGATGCCCAGGCAATGGTATTGCCCTGAACGTCGGTGATGGTGATCATGGTGTTGTTGAAGGTCGAATTGACGTGAGCCACACCACTGGTGATGTTCTTCCGCTCGCGACGACGGACCCGGCCTTGCGAAGGTTGCTTTGCCATATGCTTACTCCTCGGTGTCCGCTGTTATTTCTTCTTACCGGCGATCGGCTTGGCCGGGCCCTTGCGGGTACGCGCATTTGTATGCGTGCGCTGGCCACGAACCGGCAGGTTGCGGCGATGACGCAGGCCGCGCAGGCAGCCAAGGTCAAGATACCGCTTGATGTCCATGGAGGTCTTCCGGCGAAGGTCGCCTTCGACCAGAAAGTCGGCGTCGATGATCTCACGGATCTTCGTCAGCTCGTCCTCTGACAGGTCGGCAACACGGCGCTCGTCAGGAATGGCAGCGCGATCGCAGATGCTTTTCGCGCTGGTCCGGCCGATGCCGTGAATATAGGTCAGTGCGATTTCCACCCGCTTCTTGGTGGGAATATTTACACTCGCAATTCGTGCCACTGTCTGGCTCCCTTCAGAATTGACGCCATTGCTCCGGCGCCCGTCAAACTACGACCATGTAGGACCACCGTCCCCCAGGACGGACCCGCATCACTTCTGAATATCTAGAAGGTGGCGGATTATAGGCTTTTGGCCCCTACAGTCAACCTCAACGCGTTGTTGTTACCCCAGAATTTCGTCGATCGCCTGACCGACTTCATCAATCGAAACCATGCCGTCGACCGTCTTCAAAAGACCCTTGCCATCGTAGTAGGGCAGAAGCGGCGCCGTATTCTCGTGATAGACCGCGAGGCGCTTGCGAAGCGTCTCTGCATTGTCGTCTGCGCGCGAACCGCCGGTCTCTGCCGCGCGGTTCTCGATCCGCGCAAACAGGGCGTTCTCGTCAACGCTGATCTCGATGACATGACTGAGTGCGAGGTCACGCTCCTCAAGCATCGCATCCAGACCTTCGGCCTGTGCGACGGTGCGTGGGAAGCCGTCGAGAATCACGCCATTGGCGCAATCCGGGCTGTCCATACGCTCGGCAATCATGCCTAGAATGATTTCATCCGACACAAGGTCACCACGGTCCATGATTTCCCTGGCGCGCAGGCCGAGTTCGGTTCCGGCGTCAATTGCGGCCCGAAGCATGTCGCCAGTCGAAAGCTGTACCAGTCCACGCGCTTCAACCAGACGCTTGGCCTGTGTGCCCTTGCCGGCACCGGGCGCTCCGAAAAGGATGATGTTCATCGGTTGCGCCCCTTCAGCTTCGACTTCTTCACGAGCCCCTCATACTGGTGCGCAAGAAGGTGCGACTGAATCTGGCCGACGGTGTCGAGAGTAACGGTCACCACGATGAGAAGCGAAGTGCCACCGAGATAGAACGGTACGGCATACTGGCTGATCAGGATTTCGGGAAGCAAGCAGACAAAGGACAGATAGGCCGCGCCAAGAACCGTCAGCCTGGTCAGAATATTGTCCAGGTAATCGGCCGTGGTCTTGCCAGGGCGGATGCCCGGGATATAGCCACCGTTCCGGCGCAGGTTTTCTGCCGTGTCCTGCGGATTGAACACGATCGCCGTGTAAAAGAAGGCGAAAAAGACGATCAGGCCCATATAGATGCCGAGATAAAGCGGCTGGCCACGTCCCAGAAGCGCATTCAGCGTCACGAGCCAGTCGGCACCCCCTGCGGTCCCACCGCTGAGGTTGATGATCGATACCGGCATCAACAGCAGCGAAGAGGCGAAAATAGGCGGGATCACACCCGGCACATTGATCTTCATCGGCAGGAAGGACTGATCGCCGCCGAATACCTTGTTACCATGCTGGCGCTTCGGGTACTGGACGACGATCTTGCGGACCGAACGCTCGATAAAGACGATGAACGCGATAACGGCAATGGCCATCAGGAACACGCCGATGATCAGGAAGGCGGACAGCGCCCCGGTCCGGCCAAGCTCGAGCGTGCCGGCGATTGCCGACGGCACCTCGGCGACAATGCCGGAGAAGATGATCAGCGAGATACCGTTACCGACGCCGCGACTGGTAATCTGTTCACCAAGCCACATCAGGAACAGCGTGCCGCCGACAAGGGTAGTCACCGTCGTAATCCGGAAGAACATGCCCGGATCGCTGACAACGCCCGACGCGGCCTCGAGGCCAACAGCGATGCCGTAACCCTGAACAGTCGCCAGAAGCACCGTCAGGTAGCGCGTATACTGGTTGATCTGCTTGCGGCCGGCCTCGCCGTCCTTCTTCATCTGCTCGAGAGTCGGAACGACAGCGGTCATCAGTTGCATGATGATCGACGCGGTAATGTAGGGCATGATGTTCAGGGCGAAGATGGTCATACGACCAAGCGCGCCGCCCGAGAACATGTCGAACATCCCAAGGATGCCCGAGGATTGCTGCGAGAAGATATCTGACAGCGCCCCGGGATCAATTCCCGGAAGCGGAAGATACGTTCCAAGGCGATAGATGATCAGCGCACCAACGGTGAACCAGAGGCGCTTCTTCAGCTCCTCGGCCTTTGCGAGGGCGCCGAAGCCGACGCCACTTGCCATACGTTCTGCGGTGGTTGCCATTCCTGCCTACCTTCTCGCCAGTCGGGCTGCCGTCAGGCCTGGTCGTCGCCGGCCGGAAGGACAATCTTGCCCCCACCTGCCTCGACAGCCGCGATGGCTGCCTTCGACGCGCCTGCAGCATGGATCTCGAGCTTCTTGGCGGTAAGTTCGCCCTTGCCGAGAATGCGTACGCCGTCACGCGGCTTGGAAATCACGCCAGCACCCAGCAGGGCAGCGGAATCAACCGGCTTCTTGGCGTCGAGCTTGCCAGCATCAATCGCGGCCTGCAGGCGGCCGAGGTTCACCTCGACATACTGCTTGCGGAAGATATTGGTGAAGCCACGCTTCGGCAGACGGCGATGGATCGGCATCTGGCCGCCCTCAAAGCCGTTGATGGACACGCCGGAGCGTGCCTTCTGACCCTTGTGACCACTACCCGCCGTCTTACCGGTTCCTGAACCGATGCCGCGTCCAACGCGCTTGCGGTTCTTGGTAGCACCAGGATTGTCACTGATTTCGTTGAGTTTCATCATTCACTCCTCGAAGGCACCCGCGGGGCACCATTCTGCTTTGACAGCTCACTCGCCCTCGACGCGGACCAGGTGCTTGACCTTGTTGATCATGCCGCGAACGGCAGGGGTATCCTCGAGCTCACTGGTGCGGCCGATCTTGTTCAGGCCGAGACCGACTAGTGTCCTGCGCTGGCTACCGAGACGGCCAATGCCACTGCGGGTCTGCGTCACGCGTACTGTTTTCGAAGCCATACTTCTTCTCCCTGTCAGGACGCTGCGGCCTGATCGTCGCTGCCGCGCTTGCCGCCGAGTACATCAGCCACACGCTTGCCACGCTTCTGGGCAACGCTGCGCGGTGCCTGCATGCCGGTCAGCGCCGAAAAGGTCGCTTTGATCATGTTGTGGGGGTTGGACGATCCGATCGACTTGGAGACGACGTCCTGCACACCCAGCACCTCGAAGACTGCACGCATCGGGCCGCCTGCAATGATGCCGGTACCAGCCTGGGCTGCACGGAGCAGCACACGGCCGGCGCCATAACGGCCCTTGATGTCATGGTGCAGTGTGCGTCCGTCACGCAGTGGCACACGGACCATGTTGCGCTTCGCGCTCTCGGTTGCCTTGCGGATCGCCTCGGGAACCTCGCGTGCTTTGCCGGTACCGAAACCGGCGCGGCCACGGCCGTCACCGACGACGACGAGAGCGGCGAAGCCAAAACGGCGACCACCCTTGACCACTTTGGCAACACGGTTAATGCCAACGAGCTTCTCAAGGAGTTCAGGCTCCTCACGGGCGCCGCTGCGATCCTGCCTGTCGTTTTTACGTGCCATCTCTCAGATGCTCCCTAGAATTTCAGTCCGGCTTCGCGTGCGGCCTCAGCGAGGGCCTTCACACGACCGTGGTAGATAAAGCCACCGCGGTCGAAGACCACGATCTCGACGCCCTTTTCCTTGGCACGCTCAGCGACGAGCTTGCCAACGGCGGCAGCGGCGGTGCTGTTGCTTGTGCCGCCTTGGCCCTTCAGATCCGCCTCGAGAGTCGAGGCAGCCGCCAGCGTCTGGCCGGAATTGTCATCGATAACCTGCGCATAGATGTGCTTCGACGAACGATGCACAGACAGACGCGGCTGGCCCGAAGATACGCGCTTCAGCGCGGCCCTGTTGCGGGCGCGGCGGCGCTCGAAAAGTTGCTTGGATGAAAACATCTTCGTGCCCCTACTTCTTCTTGCCTTCTTTACGAACGATGTACTCGTCCGAATATTTCACACCCTTGCCCTTGAACGGCTCGGGTGGGCGCTTGGCGCGCACTTCCGAGGCGAACTGGCCAAGAAGCTGCTTGTCAGCACCGGTGATGGTCACACTGGTGTTGTTCTCGACAGCAACCTTCAGACCGGCCGGGACTTCCATCTCGACCGGGTGGCTGAAGCCAAGAGACAGGACGAGCTTGTTGCCCTGCATCGCGGCCCGGTAACCAACGCCGTTGATTTCAAGCTTACGGGTGAACCCTTCCGTGACACCGACAACCATGTTGCTCAGGTTGGAGCGCATGGTTCCCCAAAGCGCCTTTGCCTGGCGGGTGTCGCGTGACGGCTTCAGCGTCGCGACATTGTCGGCAACCGAAAGCTCTACGTCGCTGTGCAGCGACGTGCTGAGCTCGCCGTTCTTGCCCTTCACGACAATCACGCCACCATCATTCGACAGCGTCACGTCGGCCGGGATGGTAATCGCACTGCTTCCTATACGGGACATTGTGCAGCCTCCCTAGAATACGTGACACAGAACCTCGCCACCGACATTTGCGGTGCGAGCTTCGGTGTCAGAAAGAACGCCGCGCGGGGTCGACAGGATGGCAATGCCAAGCCCGTTATAGACACGCGGAAGGTCACGGATGCCGTAATAGACACGACGGCCTGGGCGCGAGACGCGCTTGATCTCGGAGATCACCGGCTCACCGTCATGATATTTCAGCTCAATCTTGAGTTCCTTGATGCCGGGACGGACATCCACACTGGAGTAGTTGCGGATGTAACCTTCACGCTTCAGGACCTCGAGCACATTGCTACGGAACCGCGAGGCTGGGCTGGAGACGACAGTCTTGCCAGCACTCTGTCCGTTGCGGATACGGGTCAGCATATCACCGAGAGGATCGCTCATTGCCATGATCTATTTCTCCTCGCTTACCAGCTTGACTTCACGACACCGGGAACCTGGCCCATCGAGGCAAGGTCACGGAGCGCAATGCGCGACATTCTAAGTTTCCGGTCATAAGCACGCGGACGGCCGGATACCTCGCAACGATTGCGGATACGTGTCCGGGCGCTGTCGCGCGGCTCCTGGGAAAGTTTCAGCACGGCCGCAAACCGTTCTTCCATCGGCAGAGACCGGTCGCGGATCGTAGCCCGCAGGGCCTGCCGGCGTGCACCCTTGCGGGCGACCATACGCTTGCGGCGGTTGTTCTTCTCAACGGCGCTTTTCTTAGCCATCGTTCGCTTCCTTAAGCTTTGACGAACGGGAATTGGAAGTTCGCGAGAAGCTCGCGTGCCTCGTCATCCGTCCGTGCGGAGGTAACAACGATGATGTCCATGCCGCGGACCTCATCAACCTGGTCGTAATCGATCTCTGGGAACACGATCTGCTCCTTGACGCCCATGGCATAGTTGCCACTGCCGTCAAAGCTCTTGCCGTTGAGACCGCGAAAGTCGCGGACACGCGGCAGCGCAATGGTCACCAGACGATCCATGAATTCATACATCCGGTCCCGTCGCAGGGTCACTTTGCAGCCAATCGGCATGCCAGCACGCAGCTTGAATGCTGCATTGGCACGCTTGGCATGGGTGACAACAGGCTTTTGGCCGGTGATGGCGGCAAGGTCACGGGTTGCATGCTCGATTTTCTTCGAGTCGCGTACCGCCTCGCCGACGCCCATGTTGATGACGATCTTTTCGATCTTCGGCACTTCAAGAGTGTTCTTGTAGCCGAATTTCTCCATGAGAGCCGGGCGAACAGCCGCATGGTAATGTTCTTCCAAACGCGTTTTCATCTCAGCTTTATCTCCTTGAGCCCTGATTAGTCGAGGGCCTTGCCGGACCGACGGGCGATCCGAACCTTTTTGCCATCCTTGACCTCGTAGCCAACGCGCGTAGCGCTGCCACTGTCCGGGTCAATATGGGCAACATTCGAAATATGAAGCGGGGCTTCCTTGTTGATGATGCCACCAGGGCTAGCCTGGGTTGGGCGGGTGTGCCGCTTGACCATGTTGCAGCCCTGAACGAGCACACGGTTCTCTTCCCGAAGCACCTGCATCACCTGACCACGGCGGCCCTTGTCGCGGCCGGTGGTGACGACAACCTGATCGCCCTTCTTGATCTTGAATTTCTGCGCCATTACAGCACCTCCGGTGCCAGCGAAATGATCTTCATAAACTTCCGGCCCCTGAGTTCGCGGGTAACCGGTCCAAAAATACGTGTACCGATCGGCTCGTCCTGCTTGTTCAGCAACACGGCGGCGTTCCGGTCGAAGCGGATGGCGCTGCCGTCGGGACGACGAATTTCCTTGGCGGTACGAACGATGACGGCGCGGTGCACGTCACCCTTCTTCACCTTGCCGCGCGGAATGGCTTCCTTCACCGAGACGACGATGACATCGCCGACACCCGCTACCTTGCGGCCGGAGCCACCGAGCACCTTGATGCACTGCACACGGCGCGCACCGGAGTTATCGGCAACCTCGAGGTTTGACTGCATCTGGATCATATCGGCACCCCTCAGTTAGCGGCTGCGTCGTCGTAGATGACTTCGTAGCTCTTTGATTTGGACAAGGGCGCGCATTCGCGGATGCGTACCTTATCACCCTGCTTGCAGCGGTTCTCGGCGTCGTGTGCCGCGAACTTCTTCGACTTGGTGATAATCTTCTTATAAACCGGGTGCATGATCCTGCGCTCGACAAGGACGGTTACCGTCTTGTCGCTCTTGTCGCTGACCACCGTGCCCTGCATGACTCGCTTCGGCATAACTCGACTTCCTTACTGCGCCGCGGCAGCCGTCTTGGACATTTCGCCAAGAACGGTCTTGATGCGGGCGATCTCGCGGCGAACGATACGTGCGCGCGCCGGGTTTTCATTCTGACCACCTGCTACCTGAAAGCGCAGGTTGAACTGCTCCTTCTTCAGATCAACGAGCTGGTCTTTCAACTCGTCAGCGGTCTTTGCACGAAGCTCTTCGGCCTTAACGGTTGCCATCAGCCCCTCCCTTAATCAGCGTCGCCGAGACGGCGAACGATGCGGGTGTCGAGGGGTAGCTTGGCCGAGGCGAGCGTCAACGCTTCCTTGGCAAGATCCCACGGAACACCGTCAATCTCGAACATGATCCGGCCAGGCTTGACCCGGGCCACCCAGAACTCTGGCGAACCCTTACCCTTACCCATCCGGACTTCGGCCGGCTTCGACGAAACAGGCACATCCGGGAACACGCGGATCCAAACACGACCGGCACGACGAAGGTGACGCGTGATTGCACGACGCGCGGCCTCAATCTGGCGCGCGGTCACACGCTCGGGCGTTACAGCCTTCAGGCCATAAGCTCCAAAATTCAGCTGTGTTCCGCCCTTGGCATTGCCGTGGATACGGCCCTTGTGAGCCTTACGGAACTTGGTTCTCTTCGGCGAGAGCATCTAACCCAACTCCTCTCGATTAACCGTTTGACCGCGGCGCCGAGCCGGATTGCTGCTCGGCGAGACGCTTGTCCTGGGCCATCGGGTCGTGGGCCATAACTTCGCCCTTAAAGACCCAAACCTTGATCCCGCAGACACCGTAGGTGGTGAAAGCAGAGCCTTCGCCATAATCAACCTCGGCACGCAGGGTATGAAGCGGCACCCGACCTTCGCGGTACCACTCGGTACGGGCGATCTCGGCACCGCCAAGACGACCTGCGCAGTTGATCCGGACACCCTGCGCTCCAAGACGCATGGCCGACTGGACGGCGCGCTTCATAGCGCGGCGGAAGCCGACACGGCGCTCCAGCTGCTGTGCGATATTCTCGGCAATCAGCTTGGCGTCGATCTCGGGCTTGCGAACCTCGACGATGTTCAGGCTGACCTCGCTGCCCACCCTCTTCGACAGGTCGGTGCGCAGACGCTCGATGTCCTGGCCCTTCTTGCCGATGATCAGGCCCGGACGACCTGCATGGATGGTGACGCGGGCCCGGCCTGCCGGACGCTCGATGATGACGCGGCTGATAGCGGCCTGCTTGAGGCGGTCCATCAGGTAGGCGCGCAGCTCGATATCCTTGTGAAGCAGTTCGCCGTAGTTACGGCCTGCATACCAGCGCGAGTCCCAGGTCCGGTTGATGCCAACACGCAGACCGATCGGTTTGATTTTCTGACCCATCTACTGGTCTCCTCTTTCACCAACGACGATCGTCAGGTGCGAAAACGGCTTCAGGATGCGGGCGCCACGGCCACGTGCACGGGCCTTGAAACGCTTCATGACCAGCGCCTTGCCGACATAGGCTTCCTTTACGAACAGGCGGTCGACATCCAGCGAATGGTTGTTCTCTGCGTTGGCGATAGCCGACTGCAGGGCCTTCTTAACGTCTCCGGCGATACGGCGACGCGAGAAGGACAACGTGGCGAGCGCCTTGTTGACGTCCATGCCCCGGATCATCGTGGCAACCAGGTTCAGCTTCTGCGGGCTGATGCGCAGGTTGCGCAGCACCGACTTGGCTTCACTGTCTGCCAAAACTCTTGGTGAAGATTGCTTACCCATGCCTGCCTCTACCGCTTTGATTTCTTGTCGGCCGCGTGACCGTAATAGGTACGGGTCGGCGAGAACTCACCGAGCTTGTGCCCGACCATGTCCTCGCTGATCGAGACCGGAATAAACTTGTTGCCGTTGTGAACGCCGAAGGTCAGCCCGACGAATTGTGGCAGGATGGTCGAACGACGTGACCAGGTCTTGATCACTTCGCTACGACCGGATTCACGGACCTTGTCGGCCTTCTTCAGAAGATAGCCGTCGACAAAAGGACCTTTCCAAACAGAACGTGCCATGTCTTGTCGCCCCTTATGGCTTGCGGCGCCGCATAATCAGGCGGTCCGTCTTCTTGTTCGAACGAGTGCGCTTGCCCTTGGTAGGCTTGCCCCACGGAGTTACTGGATGACGGCCACCAGAGGTACGACCCTCACCACCACCATGCGGGTGATCGATCGGGTTCATGACCACACCGCGGACATGTGGGCGCTTGCCCTTCCAACGGTTGCGGCCGGCCTTGCCAATCTTGGTGTTCTGCTGGTCCGGGTTGGACACGGCACCGATGGATGCCATGCACTCGCCGCGGACGAGGCGAACCTCACCGGAGGTCAGGCGCAGGATTGCGTAACCACGGTCACGACCAACGAGCTGCACATAGGTGCCTGCCGAACGGGCCAGCTGCCCGCCCTTGCCGGGCTTCAGCTCGACATTGTGAACCAGCGTGCCAACCGGGATGTTCTGCAGCGGCAGAGCGTTGCCGGGCTTGATGTCGGAACCAATGCCGGACATCACCTTGTCGCCAACAGCCAGGCGCTGCGGCGCAAGGATGTAGCTCTGCTCACCATCTTCATAGCTGATCAAGGCGATAAAGGCAGTACGGTTCGGATCATATTCCAGACGCTCGACGGTCGCCATCATGCCGGACTTGGTCCGCTTGAAATCGACCATGCGGTAGCGCCGCTTGTGCCCGCCGCCACGATGCCATGAGGTCACGTGACCGGAATTGTTGCGACCGCCGGTCTTGGTCAGACCTTCAGTCAGCTTCTTGACCGGCTTGCCCTTGTACAGGTCGCTCTTGTCGACCAGGACCAGATTACGCTGGCCAGGGGTTGTCGGGTTAAACTTCTTCAGAGCCATGGTCCTACACTCCCATCAGGTCAATGGTTTGACCTTCGGCCAAGGTAACCATGGCCTTTTTGGTATCGGAACGGCGGCCCGGACGGCCCTTCCACATCTTGGCCTTGCCCTTCTGCAGAATGGTGTTCACCGCCGTGACCTTGACGTCGAACAGCATTTCAACGGCTGCCTTGATCTCTGGCTTGGTGGCGGTCAACGGAACCGCAAAGGTTACCTGGCCATTTTCATTCGCCATTGTCGCCTTCTCGGTAACGATCGGGCGGAGAATGGTGTCATAGGCGGCGGCCTTGCTCAGCGAGACCTGTGCCGGCTTGCGCGGACGGACGCTCATTTCAGACGCTCCTCGATAAGGGCCGCGGCGTCCTTGGAGAGGACGAGCACATCGCGGCGCAGGATGTCATAGACGTTGATGCCCTGCTGCGGCAGCACATCGACGAACGGCAGGTTGCTGGCAGCCTTGACGAGGTTGCTGTCAAGCTCGGCGCCACCAATCATCAGTGCGTTCTCGGCACCAAGCTTGGCGAGGCTCGCCTTAAGCGACGCTGTCTTGCCTGCGTTCTTGCCACTGGTCTTCAGCTCGTCGACGACAATGACCTTGCCCTCGGCGACCTTGGCGGACAGAGCCGACTTCAGACCCAGCCTGCGAACCTTTTTCGGCAGCGAATAGCCGTGATCGCGAACAGTCGGGCCATGGACAACGCCACCGCCACGGAACTGGACAACTGACCGAGGGCCGTGACGGGCGTTACCGGTGCCCTTCTGGCGATACATCTTAGCGCCAGTGGCCTTGATCTCGCCACGGCTCTTCACGCGGTGCGTACCGGCGCGGCGCTTGGCAAGCTGCCAGTTCACGACGCGGGCGACGATGTCGGCACGCGGTGCAACCGCGAATACCTCATCTGCCAGCGTGATGTCACCGGCTGCCTTGCTGTCGAGCGTTGTCACCTTAACTTTCATCGGACTTGCCCTCTTCCTCGGCGGCCTCTGCTACAGGTGCCTCATCTGCCGGAGCTTCAGCGGCGTCAGCTGCTGCATCCTCGGCCGGAGCTTCCTCTGCAGGTGCCTCTTCGACGGCGTCGCCAATGAGGCCTGCCGGGAACGGCACACCTTCAGGCAGTTTCGCCTTGATGGCATCGCTGATCAGAACCCAGCCACCCCTTGGGCCCGGAACCGCGCCCTGAAGGAGAACCACACCCTCTTCATCATCAACGGCAACCACCTCGATGTTCTGGGTGGTGTTACGGACGGCGCCCATATGGCCTGCCATCTTCTTGCCCTTGAAGACCTTGCCAGGCTCCTGACACTGACCGGTCGAACCGTGCGAACGGTGCGAGATCGATACGCCGTGCGAGGCACGCAGACCACCAAAATTGTGGCGCTTCATCGCACCGGCAAAACCCTTACCCTGGGTGGTACCGACAACATCAACCTTCTGCCCGGCGACAAAGTGGCTTGGCGCAATCGTCGAGCCAACCTCGAGGACAGCATCATCACTGACACGGAACTCGGCGAGCTTCGACTTCGGCATCACATTCGCCTTGGCGAAATGGCCGCGCATTGCCTTCGATACGTTCTTGGCCTTGGCCGCACCAGCTCCGAGCTGGACAGCCGTATAGCCGTCACGCTCCTGCTGGCGGACAGAAACCACCTGAACATCGTCCATCTTCAGAACCGTCACCGGAACGTGCAGACCGGTGTCTGTAAAGACCCGTGTCATCCCCAGCTTGCGGGCAATAACTCCGCTACGCATTGCTACTGACCCTTCCCTAGAGCTTGATTTCGACGTCAACGCCGGCGGCGAGATCGAGCTTCATAAGCGCGTCCACCGTCTGCG
>JAKMFG010000143.1 GCA_022425565.1 Alphaproteobacteria bacterium | reverse complement strand
GCTTTTAAGTCGTCAGTATCCATGGACGCCCAATGCCCAACGGTCAACCACGACGGCAAAATCACGGGCCCGTAGCGTACGCGCTTGAGACGGCTGACCGTACAGCCTGCACTGTCGAACAGACGCCGTACCTCACGGTTTCGACCCTCAAGCAGAGCCACGTGATACCAAAAATTCGATTCACTGCCGTTGTAAAAACGGATGTCACTGAAGCGCATGGTTTCACCATCAATCTCAACGCCGGCCTTGAGTGCCGCGATTTCGCGATCTTCCAGTTTTTTGTTCACGCGCACGGCGTATTCCCGATCCAAACCCGTGGACGGGTGCATCATTCGATGAGCCAAGGCGCCGTCGTTGGTCACCAACAGCAGCCCGGTGGTTTGGATATCCAGTCGGCCGACGGTAATCCAGCGTCCACCCTGCAGACGCGGAAGCTGTTCAAAAATGGTACTGCGCCCTTCCGGGTCTCGCCGACTGCAAACCAAGCCCGCCGCCTTGTTCAGCACCAGCACCTGAGGCACCTGGGCACCACCGGTCTCAATGGCAGCGCCATCGACAATGATTTCCTCTGCACCAGTCACTCGCTGCCCCAAGTGGGCTACCTTGCCGTTAACCGTGACCCGGCCTGCAGCGATCAATTCTTCGATCTGCCGGCGAGATCCACGTCCGCTTGCAGCAATAACTTTCTGCAGTTTTTGAGATTCGTCCGACAAGGGCTTGGTCGCGTTTCTTGTGTTACTTGGCTGCCTTGGCCTCATGACTGCGTCTCTGCCTGAGCATCGTCGGCAGCGTCAGTTGCGCTTGCGTCTGAGGCTTCTGCCACAGGAGCTTCTTCTTGCACCGACACTGCCTCCTTCAGCTCCTCCGCAGCACCATCCGGTGTTTCCGACGGGACCGCATCATCGGTCTGTGCGGCATTGTCGTCTACCACCAAGCTCGGTTCGATCATCGCTTTGATTTCTTCCAGCGGCGGCAGCTCTTCCAGCTTGTTCAAATTGAAATAGTCCAAAAATGCCTTGGTGGTGCCGTACATGGACGGTCTACCCGGCGCTTCGCGCTGGCCCACCACGCGAATCCAGTCGCGTTCCAGCAGTGTGCGCATGATGTTTTGACTGACGCTGACGCCACGAACTTGCTCAATATCACCCCGAGTTACCGGCTGCTTATAGGCGACCAAGGCCAGGGTTTCGAGCAGCGCACGGGTATAGCGCGGCGGCTTTTCTTCCCACAAACGACTGACCCACGGACTCAGGTCTTGTCGTGTTTGATAGCGGTAACCGGAGGACACTTTTTGCAGCGTCACACCGCGATCCTCACAGGCATCCTGCAGCGTTTCTAGAGCGGTACGGATCTGCTTCCGCCCGTCTTCTTCGTCCAGCTCACCAAGGGCGAACAGCCGAAACAAATTGTCCACGGTCAGTGGCCCCTCGGAAGCCAACAAAGCGGCTTCGACAATTTGCCCGATGGTCTCGGGTGCCATAGCCTGAACGCCGATGTCTTCATCGCGCTCAACCTCAGTAGCTTGTGAGGTGTCTTTTGCATTTGGGGTTTGTTCTTCAGCCATCAAGAGCTCTCCGGTCGTATTTCGTCGTCCGATTCGGTGTTCGACGATTCGTCAAATGCTTCTTCCGGGGACGGTCCACCGTACTGCGCATCAAGGTCAACAGTGTCGCGAATACCCTGCTTGGCATTTTTTCCAACCCGCACGTGAATGGGCGCAAAAGGCTCTGCCTGCACAAAGTCCACCAAAGATTCGCGAATCAACTCCATGATGGCGAGGAAGGTCACGACCACGCCCAGCCGCCCCTCTTCCGCCAAAAACAATTCATTGAAGCCGATAAACCCATCACCTCGGTTCACGCGAGACAGAATGTCTCCCATTCGCTCGCGCACGGACAGCGGCTCGAACTTGACCTCGTGTTTAGTGAACAGCTCGGCTCGCCGCAACACCTGGGACAAGGACAAAAGGACTTCACGCAAGTCCACATCGGGTTCGCCGTGCTGGCGCACCAGCTTGGGTTTGCTGGCCGCAGCGACAAACAAATCACGCTCGATGCGCGGCAGCTCGTTCAAATCTTCCGCCGCGGTCTTGACCTGCTCGTATTCCTGCAAACGCCGAATCAGTTCAGATCGAGGGTCGTCCTCATCCTCAAATTCTTCTGGCCGGGGCAGCAGCATGCGGGACTTGATTTCAGCCAGCATGGCAGCCATCAGCAAATATTCAGCCGCCAGTTCCAGCTGCAGGGCCTGCATCAGCTCTATGTAGCTCATGTACTGCGCCGTAATCACGGATACCTTTACCTGCAAAATATCCAGATTCTGGCGACGGATCAGATAGAGCAACAGGTCCAAGGGCCCTTCGAAGGTTTCAAGAAAAACCTCCAACGCCTCCGGCGGAATGTAGAGATCCTTAGGGAGCTGCTGGATTTCCTCTCCGGCCACCAAGGCGATGGTTTCTTGATTGACCGCCCGGGCCTCACTGAGCTTGCTCGGCTGAGCCTGAGCGCTATCCATACCGGGCGACCTGACCGTTGATTTCAACGTGCATTATCGGCCTCCAATGCCGACTGCGGCTTTGACTTCTTCCATGGTCTCACGCGCAACAGCACGCGCTTTCTCAGAGCCCTCGGCAATCACCGCGTGGACCAGATCCGGGTCTTCCTCAAACTGTACCGCACGCTGACGAATGATCTCTTGTTCACTGTTAATGGAATCGATCAGGGGCTGCTTGCAGTCAACGCAGCCGATGCCGGCGGTTTTGCAGCCCTCAGTCGCCCATTGTCGTACGTCGTCACCGCTATAGACTTCGTGCAGTGCAAACACCGGACAATTGTCCGGATTACCCGGATCGTTACGCCGCACACGGGCAGGGTCTGTCTGCATGGTGCGTATCTTACTTTCCACCGATGCGGGGTCTTCACGCAAACCAATGGTGTTGTTGTACGACTTCGACATCTTCTCGCCGTCCAAACCCGGCATCTTCGACTGCTCGGTCAGCATCGACTGCGGCTCCGGCAAAATAATGCGGCCGCTGCCTTCTAGGTAACCGAATAACCGCTCGGTATTGC
>JAKMFG010000281.1 GCA_022425565.1 Alphaproteobacteria bacterium | reverse complement strand
TCCGAGCTGCGGTACCAGCGTGGGCGCGCCTCGGTCAGCCAGCCGAGGCTGTCGGCATGCGCGGCGCTCGCGCCCCAGCTTGTTCCGCTGATTTTCAGGCAGTCGCTGCAATGGCACATCAGGATCTGGCGAAGCGGGCCCTGCACGCGAAAGCGTATGGCACCACAATGGCAGCCACCGTCGAAGCTCTTGCCCTCGGTTTCGGCAATCGGTTGTTCCATGTCCGATCCTCCTCCTGTAATCGGGGAATCTTTAGCCGGATAAACCGCGCAGTCAAAGCATCACCTGAAATCACGGCTCCGCATGCGGGTGCCGCGCTGGTTGCGGGCGGCGTCCTCGTCCAGATGGTGAAGATAACCGTTCAGGTTGAACAGCTGGTCGGCAATGAAATGAAGCACCGCCTTTTCACGCTGGATTCGGCCAACGACGCCGAGAATCTGGGAACGCAGCATCGCATCGCGATAGGTCTCGGTCAGCTTGGGCCAGATGATCACATTCAGCGAGTGCAGCCCATCCTCAAGCGTCAGGAATACCGTTCCCTTGGCGGTGCCCGGGCGCTGACGCATCGTCACCAGCCCGGCAAGCCGCAGGCGCTGGCCGTCACGCGCCTCATGCGCCACCGCGCAGGTCTGCCAGCCATCCTTGGCCAGCGGGCGTGACAGCAGCCGCACGGGGTGATCCTTCAGCGACAGGCCAAGGCTGCGATAGTCGGCCGCCACCTCCTCTCCGGCGTGCGCCTGCGGCAGGGTGACGGCAGGCTCTTCACCAGCAAGGTCGGAATGCCGTCGGGTGGCATGGGCAAACAGCGGAAGCTCCTGCCAGCGCTGGCCGGCAAGCGCCCGCACCTCCCACAGCGCCTGACGGCGATTCAGCCCGAGGCTGGCAAACCCGTCAGCATTGGCAATGGCCTCGAGCGATTTTGCCGAGACATCGGCCCGCCGCATGATGTCGGCAAGAGATGACCAGGGGGACGACCAGGGCATGCCGCGCCCACTCGGCTGACGGCTGGCGGCGATACGCTCACCCTCGCCAGCGGCAAGCCCCTTGACCAGTCGCAACCCCAGCCGCAACGCATGCAGCCCGTCGCGATTGGCCGGGTCCGGCTCCAGCGTACTGTCCCAGCCGGAATGGCTGACATCAGCCGGACGCACAGTGATGCCGCTGCGCCGCGCCTCGGCGACAAGCTGCGAGGGGGAATAGAACCCCATCGGCTGAGCGTTCAGCAGCGCGCAGATAAAGACGTCGGGATAATGCCGCTTGATCCAGGCTGAAACATAGACAAGCAGCGCGAAACTCGCCGCATGCGATTCCGGAAAACCATAAGTGCCAAACCCCTCAATCTGCCGGAAACAGCGTTCGGCAAATTCCGGCTCATAGCCACGCGCGATCATGCCACTGATCATCTTGTCGTGGAATTTGGCGACATCGCCATGTTTCTTGAAGGTGGCCATGGCGCGGCGCAGCTGGTCGGCCTCGCTTCCGGTGAAGCCGGCGCCGACAATGGCGATCTGCATCGCCTGCTCCTGAAACAGCGGCACACCAAGGGTGCGTTCGAGAACACCGCGAAGCGCGTCCGACGGGTAGGTGACTTTTTCGAGCCCGGCGCGGCGCCGAAGATAGGGATGCACCATGTCGCCCTGAATCGGTCCCGGGCGGACAATCGCCACCTGCACGACAAGGTCATGGAAGCAGCGCGGCTGCAGGCGCGGCAGCATTGCCATCTGCGCCCGTGATTCCACCTGGAAGACACCGACCGACTTGCCCTCGCACAGCATGTCGTAGGTGGCGGCATCCTCGGGCGGGACCGAGGCGAGCGTCAGCGGCCTTTTGTAATGCTCCCGCAGCAGGACAAAGGCCCGGCGGATGCAGCTGAGCATACCGAGCGCCAGCACATCCACCTTCAGCAGGCCGAGCGCGTCGAGATCGTCCTTGTCCCATTCAATGACGGTGCGCCCCTCCATCGCCGCCGGGCTGATCGGACACAGATGGTCGAGCCGCCCACGGGTGATGACGAAGCCGCCAACATGCTGTGACAGGTGACGGGGGAAACGGCTGATTTCCTCGACAAGCCGGCGCACAAGCGCGATCCGCCTGTCGCCCGGATCAATGCCGACGGCCCGAAGCGCCTCGTCATCGGGGCCGGTTGTCTCACGCCCCCATGCCTGCCCCGACAGCGCCGCCTGAACATCGCTGCTGAGGCCGAATACCTTGGCCACCTCGCGAAGCGCGCTGCGCGTGCGGTAGGTGATCACCGCCGCGGTCAGTCCGGCACGGGTCCGGCCGTATCTGGCATAAATATGCTGAATCACCTCCTCGCGGCGCTCATGCTCGAAATCAACATCGATATCGGGCGGCTCGCCGCGCGCCTCGCTGATAAAACGCTCGAACAGCGGTTGTGAGCGGTCTGGATCGACCGAGGTGATGCCAAGGCAGTAGCAGACCGCCGAATTCGCCGCCGAGCCACGCCCCTGGCACAGGATGCCGCGATTGCGGGCAAAGCGGACAATGTCGAAGACGGTCAGGAAATAGGGCGCAAATTTCATTTTGGCAATCAGCGCCAGCTCGCGTTCCAGATAGGCCGTCACCTTGTCTGGCACACCATCGGGATAGCGTTCACCCGCCCCGTTCCATGTCTGGTACTCAAGCTCTCCCATCGCGTCTCGCCCACCGGGTGAGACCTCGTCCGGATATTCATAGGACAGGTCGTCCATGGCAAAATCACATAGTCCGGCAAGCTCGGCGGCATTGGCAAGTGCCTGCGGGGCCTGCCGCCAGCGGCGCGCCATCTCGGCCGGATCAAGGATTTGCCGTTCGGCATTGCGCGACAGCAGTGCCCCCGCCGTATCGAGCCGCTGTTTCTCGCGGATACAGGTCAGCACATCGGCAAGCGGCCGCCGCGATGCATGATGGTAGAGCGCGTCGCCCACCGCCGTCAGCGGCAGCCCCTGCGCCGCCGCCATCTCGCTCAGAAGCGCCAGCCGCGCCTCGTCACCGCCGTCACGGTACAGCGCCGCACCGGCAAAGACGCGGCCGGCGGCGATGTCGCGTATTCGCCCAAGCTGGGTGGCATGGCTGGAATCGGGGTGGCGCGGCGGCATGACCAGCAGCACGGTGCTCTTCGCAAGGCGCGAGAAATCAGCAAGGTGCAGAACCGGCGCCGCCTTGCTGCCGCGCAGATTGGCCTCGCTCAGCAGCACCGACAGCGATTCATAGCCGGCGCGGTCGGCAGGGTGGACGATCACCTGCGGCCCGTCGACCGGGACCAGCCGCGCCCCGACCACCAGCCGAATGCCATGATCCCGCGCCGCCACATGCGCCCGCACGATCCCGGCAAGCGAGTTCATATCGGCAATGCCGATGGCGTCCCATCCCAGCGCCGCCGCCGCCTCGACCATTTCGTGCGGATGCGCGGCCCCGCGAAGGAAGCTGAAATTACTGTAGCAGCCCAGCACCACTTGGCGCGGGCCGTCCTGTAGCGCCGGCGCGCCCATCAGGCAAAGAAACCGTGAAGGAACCAGCCCGGGTCCTCGCCGCGTTCCGGCAACCCCTCGCGGTAGACCCAGAAACAGGCCCCGTCCTCGTCCTGAAGACGGAAATAGTCACGCGTGCGGGTGCCGCCGGCGGCATTCCACCATTGCGGGGCGATGCGTTCCGGCCCGCTGGCGCGTACCACCTTGTGGGTATGGCGCTGCCAGACGAACTGTGCAGGCGGATGGTCGGGAAGCAGCGCAACAACCGCCAGCCTGTGCGGGTGTGCCAGCAGCCGGATCGGCCGCGGTGCGGCGGTCAGGCAATGCGGCGCGGCATTCATCGAATCATCGAAGCCGGCACTTTCCATGTCGGGATAGGCCATATATTGCGCCGCCTCCGGCTGCCAGCAGTCACGCGCCCTCATATGCAGCACCGCGCCATGGCCAAGCCGCGCCACCAGCCTGTCGATCAGGCTGGCCCGGCTTTCGCTGACCGACACCCCCTCACCGAACACGCGCGTCACCGGAGCCTGCGGACTGCAGTCATGCGCCTCCATCCACATCCGCTCCAGCCCGAATTCAGGATTGATCGCCTCACCGGCCTCGGCCAGCAGGCGGCGGAACCCGGCGGCATCGCGGCTGGGACGCGACAGTTGAAGATCACGCGCCATCACCACCCCGTCGACACGCTGCCAGCCAAGCTGCAGGCGGCGCGCCGCAAGGCCGTTCTGCTGCAGGATCACGGCAATCTCGCCGGCAAGCCGGTTGATCACGGCATGGATGTCCTCCGGCGCCAGAAGCGGTTCGGCAAAATTCTGCAGACTGAGAAGCGGGCGCGGCGGCGCGATTGGGGTGAAGCTCTCGTTCACATGGCCGAGCGCCGTATCGAGGCGCGCCGTCACCACACTGCCGAACCGGCTTGCCAGCGGCGCGCGCGGCATGCCCAGGATATCGCCGATGCGGCGCAGCCCGGCCGACGCCATCGCCGTGCAGATCGTGCCGTCGAGACGCAGCGCGGCAAGCGGCAGACCGGCGAGACTACCAGCAAGCTGGCGCGCCCCCGGCGAATCCAGCCGCGTGCAGGCGTAACGCTGCGCTGCCGGAGCATAGCGAGCCAGCGCCCATGCCGCCCCGCAGGTCGGCGCCACCGCTAGCCGCAC
>JAKMFG010000044.1 GCA_022425565.1 Alphaproteobacteria bacterium | reverse complement strand
GTGTAAGAAGTTCTGATATTCATTTGGTGGAAATAATGGACTCATCATGCTCACGGATACAGTAAAACATAATAGTCTCAATGGGTTATTGTTTTCTAAAGGTCGTCCTTTGGACGTTATTCCACAGTGACTGATTTCGCCAGATTGCGCGGCTGGTCGACATCGGTACCTTTCTCGAATGCCGTCAGATAGGCAAGGATCTGCACCGGCACCGTCAGCAATACCGGTGCAAGCAGCGGGTCAACGTTCGGCACGGTAATCACACTTTCGGCGAAATCGATGGTGCTGGCGGCGCGCTCCTCGGTGATCAGGATGATCCGGCCGCCACGGGCAGCCGCTTCCTGAAGATTGCTTGCCGCCTTGCCCATCACCTCGTCGGCTGCCAGCAGGGCAACCACCGGAAGCCCTTCCTCGATCAGTGCGATGGGACCGTGCTTCATCTCCCCCGAGGCAAACCCTTCGGCATGAATATAGCTCAGCTCTTTCAGTTTAAGCGCCCCTTCGAGCGCCACCGGGAACAGCACGTCACGGCCCAGATAGAGCGCCGAACGTGCGGCGGTCAGTGAATGCGCCAGCGGCCTGATATCATCGAACAGGCCGAGCGTACGTCCCACCATTGACGGCAGCCCCTGAATGGCAGCATGGATTTCATCACGTCGCGCGACACTGATCTGCCCCTTTGCCTCGGCAAGGGCAACGGCGAAGCTGACAAGCGCCGTCAGCTGGGCTGTGAAGGCCTTGGTGCTGGCAACACCGATTTCCGGGCCAGCGCGTGTGGGCATCACCATATCGGCCTCACGGGCGATGGTGCTCCCCGGCACATTGACAAGGCCAATGGTCCGCAACCCAGCCTCGCCGGCATGACGCATGGCCATCAGCGTATCCAGACTCTCGCCCGACTGCGAAATGGCAACAGCGCAGCTGAAGGCACCGGTAACCGGATTGCGATACCGATATTCCGAGGCGATCTCGCAGCTCACCGGCACCCGTGCAAGCGATTCAATCCAGTAACGCGCCACCATCGCCGCGTAATGGCTCGTCCCGGCGGCCAGCATGACAATACCGTCGATGGCGGCAAGGTCTTCACGCGCAAGCGGCGTTGACAGCTTGCCTTCCGGCCCGGTCATGGCCGCAAGCGTATGCGCAATGGCATCTGGCTGTTCGTGAATTTCCTTTTCCATGAAGTGGCGGTACCCACCCTTGTCGACAACACCCTGGCTGGCGGCGACGATCACGACCTCACGATTGACCGGCGTGCCCTCGGCGTCAAAAACCTCGACACCCTCAGGACGGATGACGGCATAGTCATTGTCTTTCAGATAGATCACATCACGCGTCAGGTGCGACAGGGCCACGGCATCGGATCCGATGAAGCTGGCCCCCTCACCGAGCCCGACGGCAAGCGGCGAGGCATTGCGGGCCACGATCATCATGTCCGGATGGTCAGCATGCATGGCGGCAAGCGCGAAGGTTCCTTCAATCCTTGCCATGACTTCCTTGCCCGCCTGCTGCGCGGACAGCCCGTTATCGAACGCCTCCAGAAACAGATGTGCCAGCACTTCTGAATCCGTTTCACTCGAAAAACTGTGTCCCTTGCCTTCCAGTTCCACACGAAGAGCCACATGGTTCTCGATAATGCCATTATGGACGATTACGACCTTGTCGCCGGCCATATGAGGATGGGCATTGCGCTCTGAAACACCGCCATGGGTGGCCCAGCGCGTATGGCCAAGTCCCGACTGCCCGTCGAGCGGGGCCTCGCGCATCATTTCGGATAGGTTGCGAAGTTTGCCGACGGCACGGTTCATCTGCAACGCACCATCGGACTGGATGACAATCCCCGAGCTGTCATAGCCCCTGTATTCAAGCCGTTTGAGGGAATCCAGAATGGTTTCGGAACAGGCTTCCAGCCCGACAACACCGACGATTCCACACATAGCTAGGCTCCAATGATCAAAATATGCCGAATCCGGAACGGGAAACGCTACTCTGCCAAGATGGCCAGACAATAGCGGCATAAAGGTGGCGATAAAAGCTACAAAACTACCAGCAGATATCACGATCCCAGCATCGTGGCTCGATATGCCGTTATCATTGATGAATCGCGCCTGTTCGGCTTATATAACGCTATGAGTTTCACCGCCATCATTCTCGCCGCAGGCAAGGGGACCCGGATGAATTCCGCCCTGCCAAAGCCGCTTCACCGGGTCGGGGGGCATGCAATGCTAGCCTGGTCCATGGACACCGCCCGGCTTGCCGGCGCAGAACGCATCGTAACAGTGCTCGCGCCCGGCTCTGAAGACATACAGGAGTGGCTAGACGGCGCCCCGTTCGCCATTCAGGAAGACCAACTGGGAACCGGCAATGCCGTGGCAGCTGCCCGTGACGCAGTCGGGCATGAGGACGGCGTTGCCATCGTGATGTTCGCCGATACCCCACTTGTTTCCGCCGACAGCCTGAAACATCTCGCCAAAGGCGTTGAAGCCGGTGCGGGTATCGTCGTCGTAGGGTTCCGGCCTGATGACCCGTCAGGCTACGGAAGACTTGTCGAGGACGCTGACGGCATTATCAGCCGCATCGTCGAGGACAAGGAGTGCAGCCCTGCAGAACGCGCCATAGGTCTCTGCAATGGCGGGATCATGGCAGTCAGCCGATCATCGCTGTTCACCTGGTTGGACAGGGTGACCAACGACAATGCAAAGAGCGAATATTATCTGACAGATATCATCGCCATTGCGCACGCCGATGGCGCAACCGTTCGACATGTCGTAATCGACGAGACCGAGGTGATGGGCGTGAATGACCGCAGGGACCTTGCCGTGGCAGAAGCGGCGTTGCAGGCCCGGCTTCGCCAGACGGCAATGGAATCAGGCGTCACAATGATCGCACCCGAAACCGTATTCCTGTCCGCCGACGCGGTGATCGAACGCGATGTGGTCATCGAGCCACATGTGGTGATCGGTGCCGGGTGCCATATCGGCGAAGGCAGCATCATCCATGCCTTCTCGCATCTTGAGGGGGCGCGCCTCGGCACCTGCTGTGTGATCGGCCCCTATGCGCGGCTTCGCCCCGGCACCGAAGCTGCGGACGGTGTCAAGATTGGTAATTTTGTCGAGGTGAAAAAGGCCCGTCTCGGTGATGGTGCAAAGGCCAATCACCTGACCTATCTGGGGGATGCCGAGATTGGTGCTGGAGCGAATGTGGGCGCCGGTACGATTACCTGCAATTATGACGGGTTCGGCAAATACAAGACACTGATTGGCGAGGGTGCTTTCATCGGATCAAATTCTGCGCTTGTCGCTCCCGTCAATATCGGCGCCGGCGCCATCATTGGCGCAGGCAGCACAATCACCTCTGACGTGGAGCCTGACAGCATCGCTGTGGAGCGTGGCGACACACGGAACAAGCCCGGTGGCGCGGCACGGTTCAGAAGCCTCAAAAGCAAGGCCAAACAGCGAGGGACATGATCTGACATGAATGCAAGCTTCGCCGCAGACGCCCTCGTCAAACTTCAGGACAAGTCAGTGCTGGTGATCGGCGATGTCATGCTGGACCGGTTTATCGACGGGTCAGTGTCTCGCATCTCGCCGGAAGCACCGGTGCCTGTTCTGGAAAAATCGCGTGAAACCGAAATGCCGGGCGGTGCCGCGAATGTGGCAACCAACCTAGCAAGCCTCGGCTGTGAGGCGCGTCTGGTTGCGGTCACTGGCGCCGACGCGCAAGGACATCGGATTGCCGGCCTGCTCGGCGCCAATATGGCCATTGATTTCCATCAGGTGATCGATCCGGACAGGCCGACCACCACAAAGACACGATTCAGGGCCGACGGCCAGCAGGTGCTGCGGTTCGATGAAGAAGTCACGGATCCGATATCGGCACCGATCAGGCAGCAACTGATAGACACCTTCAGCGCGGCACTGAATCAGGCAGACCTTGTGATCATTTCCGACTACGCCAAGGGATGCGTGCCACCAGACTTGATTGCGGAGATCACAACGGCCACGCGCGCCGCCGGCAAGATGGTGGTTGTCGACCCGAAGCTGACCGATTTCAGCGCTTATGCCGGTGCCAGCCTTCTCACGCCAAACCTGTCGGAATTCCGCAAGACCGGCACTCTTGAGGGAGACACTCTTGAAAACATCGCCGCTGCGGCGAGCGGGCTTGCGACAAGCCATGGCATGGATGCCATCCTCGTCACACTGAGCGCACGCGGCATGCTGCTGGCGCGCGCCGACGGCAGCTGGCATCACGCACCCGCCCAGGCCCGCGAGGTGTTCGATGTATCGGGTGCCGGCGATACCGTCATCGCAATGCTGGCCGCGGCGCTGGCCGGCGGGGTCGAGATGGAACAGGCGGTAACGCTCGCCAACATGGCGGCCAGCGTGGTCGTTGGAAAGTCTGGAACGGCAATTGCCAGCCCCGGCGAAATCATCCTGATGGCAGGCACACCGACACCGCCGACGGATTGGGATCACTGCGCATCAATTTGCGAGGACTGGCGCAAGAGTAACGAGAAGATCGGGTTCGCGAACGGCTGTTTCGACCTGCTCCACCCGGGCCACATTCATCTTCTGCAACAGGCTGCAGGCCAGTGTGACAGGCTGGTTGTCGGGCTGAACAGCGACGATTCAGTTCGGCGTCTGAAAGGGGAGAGCCGCCCCACGCAGCCCGCTGAGCGCCGTGCCGCGGCGCTGCAGGCCCTTCCTTTTGTCGATGCCGTCGCCGTGTTTGGCGAGGACACGCCGCTGGAGCTGGTCACCGCGATCCAGCCTGACTATATCTTCAAGGGTGGTGATTATCGTCCGGAAGACGTCATTGGCCGCGAGGTGGTCACCGCCAGAGGGGGAGATGTGATTATCATCTCCACCCTCGGCAGTCACTCAAGCACCAGCCTGATTGGAAGCTAGGCCTTCGCAGGTCTAGCCGGCGTCCGCCCCACCTTCACGTCCTTCAGCTGCGATATTCGCTTCGATCGCCTTCTCGAATTCGCGAAGACGCTTATAGACACTGGCAAGCTCAACGATCGTCGGCCAGCTGCGGAACAGGTACTGCATTGAACCTTCGACCCGTCCAAAGGCACGGATAATCTGCTGCATCACACCAAGAGTGACGGCACCGGCCACAATTGCCGGAGCAAGGAAAATGTAGGCAACCAGAACATTGGTCTGCAGATAGGCCAGCCTGCCAATATTGAAATAGAGGTAGCGCAGGTAGCTCAGGAAGTGGATCGAGCGCACATCGTCAAACAACTCTCCAAGCGACTTCGGCCTGACCGAACCGTCATCCTCGGCAATGACCAGAAGTTTGCGATAGGCAGCTTCCTTTTTCTGAAGGTCGTACTCGATCCCAACAAGTCGCAGAAGCCAGGCAAGGACGACCATCAGGAACGTGCCGCCAACTGCCCAGATAACCGCGCCTGTCACAAGACCGTATTCCCAGTCGCCAAACCACATGATGGTCACGCCGGCACCAAGTCCCATCAGGATCGGCAGAAACTCGATCAGCACCAGAATGCTCTCGATCAGTGATGTGCCAAGCCCCTCGACGATACGTGAAAACTTGATTGTGTCTTCCTGAACACGTTGCGCAGCACCCTCGATGTTGCGCGCCTTGTCATAGACCTCGTGATACCACTCGACCATCGCTGTCCGCCAGCGGAACAGGAAGTGGCTTGTCAGGAAGCTTGTCGCGAGGCCTAGCGTGATCGCCATGGCAGCGAGCTTGCCGAAACTGAAAAGTCCACCGACATATTCTTCCATCGAGACCGCATTCGGCTCGCCAAGCGCTTTCTGGACCATGTCGTAAAAATCGCCGAACCATTCATTGATCCGGACGTCGATCTGAACCTGAATCCAGAGTGAACTCAGGATGACGACCGAGCCAAGCCAGGCCCAGACAGCCCATCTGGCCGTGGTAAAAAATCTGAACATGCTAAGCGCCTCTCTTGAGTGACCCTGACCTGAACTGCATAGCTTTGAGGTGGGACATTACAACAAAATTCAAAGCCCGTGCGGCAATCGGCCTCTAGCCAATCCGGTCACGGGGTTATTCAACCGCGGGACGGTCATGAACCACCGCGCTGGCCACGACACCAAGCCCGAGGAACACCGTCAGCATTGCCGTGCCGCCATAGGAAATCAATGGCAGCGGCGCGCCCACGACGGGCAGCAGGCCGGTCACCATCGCAACATTCACGAAAACATAAAGGAACAGCATCATCGCAACACCAATGCAGGTCAGCTGCGCAAACCGGCTGCTGACACGGTAGCTGATGCCAAGCACCGATCCGATCAGCAGCAGATATAGCCCGAGAATAAACATGTTGCCGACGAGCCCGAACTCCTCTCCGATCATGGTGAAGACGAAATCAGTCTGCTTTTCGGGAAGATAGTTCAGCTGGCTCTGGCTTCCCATCAGGAAACCTTTACCAAACAGCCCGCCAGACCCAAGCGCGATCTTCGACTGGGTGATCTGATAGCCGGCCCCAAGCTTGTCGGCCTCGGGGTCCAGAAACGTCATCACTCGCGTTTTCTGATAGGGGTGGAGCTGCGACCACAGCACGGGCACCGCAGCCACCAGTCCGATGAACGAGACAAGAATATAACGCCAGGGAAGCCCGGCGACGAAAAGCAGCGTCAGCGATCCCAGCGCCAGCGCCAGCGCGGTGCCAAGATCGGGCTGTTCAACCACAAGGATGAAAGGCACCGCAATCATCACCAGCGGTGGCAGATAGGTCAGGATCGACCGCATCTTGTCGAGAGGCTGGCTGTCAAAATAACGCGCAAGCGCCAGAAGGACGGCAATCTTGGTCGGCTCCGACGGCTGGAACGTAAAACCGCCAATATGAATCCAGCGTGCCACACCTCCGCCGCCGCCGATCCCCAGAAGCACGATCAACACAACGATTGAAAGCAGATAAACCGGATAGGCCCATATCCGCAAAATGCGAAAATCGACAAAGGCAAGCACCAGCACCATCGCGGCACCAACCGCGCCGCGCACGGCATGTTTGCCGGCCCATGGCGTCCAGGACCCTTCGGAAGCGGAATAGAGCGCAGCCGCACCAACCGTGACCAGTACGCCAGCCACAAGCAGGATATGCCATGGGATGCGCAGTACCGTCCGGAAAATGGTGACGTTTTCAGTGGCCATCAAGCCTTGCCCTCAGTCTCGAGAGCGCGCTTCAGCGCGGCCTTGGCAATGGGCGCGGCCATGGAGGAACCGCTGCCGCCATGCTCGACAACCACAGCCACCGCATAACGTGGATCCTTGATCGGCGCATAACCAACAAACAGAGCGTGGTCGCGCTCTTTCCATGGCCGCTCGATATTCTTGGTGATTCCGGCCTCGCGCTGCTCTTTGGTGATACGCTTGACCTGAACTGTGCCGGTCTTGCCCGCCATGCCACCAAGGCGCGATGGCAGGTTGTGCGCCCGTGCGGTGCCAAGGCTGCCATTTGTCACCTCGAACATGCCCTTATGGACGATGCGAAGCGCTTCCGGCGAAATATCAAGTTCCGCAAACTCGGGAACACCATCGACGGTCTGAAGGGATGGTGTGATCGCCTTGGTGCCGCTCGCCAGACGCGCCGTCATCACGGCAAGCTGCAGCGGCGTCACAAGAACATATCCCTGGCCAATGGACGCAACCACCGTTTCACCCGGTGTCCAGACGACACCATGCGTGGCGAGCTTCCAGTCATGATGCGGGATGATCCCCTGCTTCTCGCCCGGAATATCGATTCCGGTGACATAACCAAGACCCAGCTTGTTCGCCATAGCCTTGATCCGCTGGATACCTGTCTTCAGCGCCACTTCGTAGAAAAAGACGTCACATGACCGCTCTAGCGCGCGGACCACATTCATCGTGCCGTGGCCATCCTCTAGCCAGCAGTGGAACGTGGCATTGCCAAGCTCCATGCTACCCTTGCAGAAAAAGCTGGTGCGCTCGTTGATAATGCCGGCCTCCAGCGCGGCCAGCGCCACGACCATCTTGAAGGTCGATCCCGGCGCATACAGACCTGCCGTCACCCGATTGAGCAGAGGATCGCGCGGATGCTCGTTCAGCCGACGCCAGTCACGCGTCAGTAGCCTTTCGGTAAATACGTTCGGATCATAGGTCGGTGACGACACCATCGACAGGATTTCGCCATTGCGAATATCCATGACGACGACCGCGCCAGATTCTGGCGGGGTAATATTGCCTATGCGGTCACGGAGCAGCATATTCTCACCCGAAGCGAGGTGGAGTTTCAGCTCACGATTGCCGGCGATGGCGCGCTGCACAGCGGCGGTGGCCATGTCCACAGGCTCTGACTGGCCACGCCGCAGAATTTCCGTCACATACTGCTGCAGCCCGATATCAAGCGCCAGCTTTACATCCCCGCCGGATTCCGGCTCGAAATCACGGAACACCCGGATCGGCCGACCACGCGCATTCACCTCCACACGCTCGCCGCCCGGCGTGCCGCGCAGCTTGGGCTCCAGCGCGTATTCGATACCAATCTTGCCGGTCGCCAGATCCGGCAGGTCGCGAAGCGAGCTGTTTTCCTCGATCTCCTGGCTCGTCAAGGGTGATACATAGCCCGTGACATGGCCAGTCAGCGCCCCTTGCGGGTAAATCCGGCGAAGCGACTTCTCGAAGGTCACGCCAGGCAGGTATGCCGAACGAATGGCCAGAGTTGATAGTTCTCGCTGGGTCAGGCTCTCGCGGATCAGGATCGGCCTGAAGGACGGGCCTTTGCGGGCCTGTTCGCGCACCCGGCCGATAACCTCGTCATTCAATTCGATGAGCGACGCCAGCTGCGCCAGCGACTTGTCCACATCACCTGCATAAAGCGGTGTGATGTGAAGCAGATAGGATTCGGCGTTACCGGCAAGAAGACGTGCCTGCCTGTCGACAAGGCGCCCGCGCCGCGGCGGCACCACCCGCCGGTCGAACTGGTTGCGGTCGGACAAGCGCTTGTAGCGGTTGTTCTGCGCCACCTGAAGCTGGTACAGCCGACCTGACAGGAAACTCGTTGCCAGAAGCATGCCGCTTCCAAGCAGGAAGGTGCGCCGCCCGGTGACGCGCCGGTTTTCCTTTTGCTTGACCTTCTTGCTCATGACGAGACCCTGATCCGGTTGAACGCCATGTTAACCGTCGTCAGGATAACATAACCGATGGGAAACAGAATTAATGTCACGCCGACCTGGAAAAGGACCGGTGTAACCGCCGGAATGGCAAGATTCAGCGCGCTGAACACAAGGAACTGGAACAGCACGACGCCGGTGGTTACGGCGACGAATTCCACCCAGATATCGCGGAAATCACCCTGCAGCAGCTTCGCCCGGCGGATATCCATGAGGAACACCACGGCAATATAGGCCGTTGCGCGCCCCCCGATCAGATCCGAAAACAGCAGGTCACTGGCAATCCCGATCAGAAAGCCGGTAACCAGGAAGACCAGCTTTTCATGATGGAGAGCCACCCAGAACAGGAAGATCAGCGACAAGATCGGCGTCGCCCCATAGAAAACAGGCCAGAGCGCGAGCCCGCCCTCGAACATCGCCAGCACCACACCAAAGACGATGATCAGGAACTGGAACGG